>CAYQRU010000024.1:0-34382 GCA_964419945.1 uncultured Bacteroidales bacterium
AATTCGGTGCCTGAATTACATATTGTACCGGTAATCCTCCTCCCTGGCCACCGATTGATTGATCCTGAGCCACAAAAACCCTGGCTGCAGAAAGATTTCTCACTTTTTCTGAAAGCGTAGCAGCAATGGCCTGTTGCGAACGCTTACGTTGCGAAGGGTCAATCAGCCGCAGTCTGACAAATCCGGAGTTAACCGAGCTTGCTGCACCGAAACCGGGACTGGTGATAGATACCAGCGCATCAACTTCAGGGACTTCATTCTGGACAAGTGTTACAAGCTCATTCATGTACCGGTCCATATATTCATACGAAGTCCCTTCAGGAGTTGTGGCAACGAGTCGCAAACCTGAACGATCCTCCAGTGGTGCCAGTTCTGATGGAATTTGTGAACCGATTCCAAGGATCATGATAACAGAGATAAGTATAATGACAAATGCCAGCCACCGCCTGTTCATGAAAGCGTCCAGTGAATTTCGGTAAACTTCATTCAGCATGTTAAACATCGGTTCTGTTTTACGGTAAAGCCAGCCATGTTTTTCCCGTTTTTTCAGAATGCGGGTCGAAAACATCGGTGTAAGGGTCAAGGCAACAAAGCTGGAGATAATAACCGATCCGGCCAATACGATTCCAAACTCACGGAAAAGCCTGCCGGTTATTCCTTCAAGAAAAATAACCGGCATAAACACTGCTGCCAGGGCAACAGTGGTTGCGATCACGGCAAAGAAGATTTCTGCAGATCCCCTGATACCTGCTTCAATCGGCGACAATCCATTTTCAATTTTGGTATAAATATTTTCAAGTACCACAATGGCATCATCAACCACCAGTCCGATGGCAAGTACCACTCCAAGCAGGGTAAGCACATTGATGGTGAATCCTGCAAGATACATGATAAAGAAGGCACCAATCAGGCTGATAGGGATTACGATGACAGGTATGATGGTAGTTCGCCAGTCACGCAGAAAGAAAAAGATGATCAGCACCACAAGCAGGAATGCCACCAGAATAGATTGCTGAACTTCGTTGATGGAATTTCGGATATAAATAGTAGTGTCAAATCCGATTCCTGTACGTATATCTGCAGGCAGGTCTTTTCTGATTTGCTCCAGACGATGATAAAACTCATCGGCAATTTCCACATGATTTGATCCGGGTTGCGGGACAATGGCGCAGCCTACCATAGGAATGCCATCACGTCGCATGAGAGTACGTTCATTTTCCGGACCAAGTTCGGCATTGCCGACGTCGCGGAAACGAATTTTTGCATTATTTTCTTCCTTAATAATCAGGTTCCCAAATTCTTCCGGAGTTTCGAGCCGGCTGAGGGTTCGAACCGTCAGTTCAGTGGTATTGCCTTCAATGCGTCCGGAAGGAAGCTCAATATTCTCGCGCAGCAAAGCGTTACGGACATCCAGCGGTGTCAACCCGTAAGCTGCAAGCCGCAGGGGATCCATCCATAAGCGCATGGAATAATTTTTTGCACCCCAGATACTTACCTGGCTTACCCCGCTAATGGTTTGAAAGCGTTCTTTAAAAATACGATCTGCAATATCCGTGATTTCAAGTAATGACCGGGAGTCACTGGCAATGTTAAGCAGCAGTATCGGGCTTGCGTCGGCATCTGCTTTCGAAACCACTGGTGGGTCAGCATCTGCCGGAATGCGCCAGAGTGTCCTTGATACCCTGTCACGCACATCGTTGGCAGCAGCTTCAAGGTCCACGCCAAGATCAAACTCAACTCTGATCCCGCTTCTTCCGTCACGACTGGTAGAGGTCAGAGTACGTATACCGGCGATTCCGTTAATGGATTCTTCCAGCGGTTCAGTTATCTGCGATTCAATGACATCGGCATTTGCACCAACATAACTGGTACTCACATTGATGACTGGAGGATCAACACTTGGGTATTCCCTCACTCCGAGAAAATTCAGTCCAATCAACCCGAATATCACGATCACAATGGACATGACGGTAGCCAAAACCGGACGTTTGATACTTATTGATGATAAACCCATTTTTTATTTAAGATTTCTGATTTACGGTTTCGCGTTCGTTTTCTGCAAGCTCAATTATCCTTTCGACACTGAGCATGTCGAAGTGCCGGTTGTTGATTTATGAATTTTGATCAGGATTATATTATCTCGCTTAACACTACGGGCATCCCTTTTCTGAGTTGTAATAAACCTGTGATGATGAGGGTATCTCCGGCACTAATACCTGATGTTACCTGGATGATATCGTTGGTTCTTAGACCAGTTTGAACCTCAACGGGTTCAGCAAAGCCGCCTTTGTATAGATAAACAGTTTGCTTTCCGAGCATAGGTATCAAAGCCTCAGTTGGTATTGACAAAGCTTCATAATAGGTTTTAAGAATCAGTTCGACTGTTGCAAAAGACCCAGGAATGACATCCAGGTTTGTATTGGAATAAATAGCTCTGAGTCTGAGTGTTCGGGTTGATTGGTCAATGATTGGTTCGATTGCATACACTTCAGCTTCATAGCCATTGCTTGTATTTCCAATGGTAAACCTGATATTGTTGCCTGGTCTGACATCGGTGGCATACCTCTCAGGTATTGAAAATTCAATCTTGACCGGTTGCATTTTCACAAGAGATGCAATCCGCATATTAGGTGTGATATAACTTCCTTCGCTCACCATCCTGAGACCGATGACTCCATCAAAAGGTGCTTTTACCCTCGTTTTCGCAATCTGGGCTTCTATCATCATGATTTCAGCGCGGGTACTGTTCAGGTCGGCAAGAGCTTTATCATATACTTCCTGACTTACCGCTTCTTTCTCCAATAATCTGCGTTGCCTGAATTCTCTCTCAACCAGCAATGTTTCCTGAAATTGCAGTCTTTTGAGTTGTGCCTGAAGGTCGGCGTCGTTAATGGTAAGGAGTAGATCGCCTTTTTTCACTCTTTCGCCTTCCTTAAAATAAATAGAGGTAATTTTCCCGGACGCCTCGCTGCTAAGTTCCACAGATTCATCGGGCATCACCGAACCGCTGGTCATGATCCGGTTGTCAAGGCTGGCAGGGTTGATAATTAATCCTTTTACGGGTAATCCGGAAGGAGCATTTACTAAGTCGCTGGTTTTTTGTTTTTCAATTATGAACCAGTCAAGCCTTCGCCCGATCAGAAAAAGCAGTACCAGTAAAACGAGCAGAAACAGAAAGATTCTTTTAATTAGTTTTTTCATAGTAGTTTCAGGAGAGAGAATTAGTTTTCGAAACAGGTTGCAAAGCTACTGAAGATTCATGGGATGAATCAATTTTAACTATAGTTTTTAACCTTCAATCTATATTAACAAGCAGTTAAAGGTATTGTTTGCCTGCGCAGACTGCCATGGTGCTCAGGAGAACAGGTTATTCAGAGGATTAACTGGTTGCGATGCTTCAGAGACAAGTCATGTAAACAGTCTCATTTCAGATAATTTTCATGGTGATTCACAACAATTGATCTTTCTGTGATCCGGAATCTTTTTATGACAGACTCACAAATTTCTGAATTAAAGTACAAATAATCAGCCATATATTGAATCCGGACAAGTCAATAATCCTGACCACCTTGATAACAAATTCCCACAGGGGGTTTTCAATTCAATATAATTTTCTAATTTTGCCGCGGAGAGATGGCAGAGTGGTCGATTGCGGCGGTCTTGAAAACCGTTGAGGGTAATACCTCCGGGGGTTCGAATCCCTCTCTCTCCGCTCCATTCATGGTATGAAGAGCCTGCGACCGGCTCTTTTTTCATAAAAATATTCCTGAAAAACCATGAATGTGCTTTTCAATGCTTTGTTCTTACGATAATTATACAAAACGGAGAGATGCCAGAGCGGTCGATTGGGGCGGTCTCGAAAACCGTTGTCCGCCTATCGGTGGACCCAGGGTTCGAATCCCTGTCTCTCCGCCTATTTATGAGCCTTGTCTGGCATTAAAAACGACTTATTTTCAGGATCTTACACTGATACGGCAAATTCCCTCAGCGCAGCATTCAATGATGTTTTTAAGTCGGTGGAAACCGAACGTTTGCCAATGATCAGGGCGCATGGAACATGAAAGGCTCCGGAAGGGAATTTTTTTTCATATGAACCCGGTATTACTACGGATCGTGGTGGCACGAAACCTTTATATTCAATCGGCGAGGCACCGGTAACATCAATAATACGTGTTGATTGGGTGATCACAACATTGGCTCCGAGCACGGCTTCTTTTCCGATCCGGGCGCCTTCCACCACGATACAACGTGAACCTATAAAACAACCATCTTCCACAATAACTGGCGCGTTCTGAAGAGGTTCTAGTACTCCGCCAATACCGACACCACCGCTCAAATGCACATTTTTACCAATCTGAGCGCACGAACCTACTGTTGCCCATGTATCAACCATAGTACCACTATCAACATAAGATCCGATATTAATGTAGGATGGAAGCATAATTACACCGGGGGCAATATACGCGCCATAACGTGCAATGGCATGTGGGACAACACGGACATTTAAATCTCGGTAATTTTTCTTCAGAGGAATTTTATCATGAAATTCAAATGGCCCGATTTCCATAACCGTCATTTCGCGAATAATAAAATACTGGATGACAGCCATTTTAATCCATTCATTCACTTTCCATTCATTGCCTGTTGGCTCGGCAATGCGTAATTGGCCAGAATCAAGCAGTCGCAGCGTTTCTTCAACGGCATTCCGCGATTCAGGTTGGGCAAGAAGTTCCCGGTTGTCCCATGCACTGATTATGATTTGCTTCAGATTACTCATGTTTGATTTTATTTGGAAAATCCAAAAGTAAAAATTCCGGCCTTAATATGTGCAGTTAATATTAATTTTGCAGATCAATATCAAGACATCAACCATTGGGAAGAATATTAGCTATTGACTATGGCCGCAAACGCACGGGAATTGCTGTGAGCGATGAACTGCAGATTATCGCCACCGCGCTGAAAACAGTTGATACACATGCAGCCATTCAATTCATTAAAGAATATCTGAGCCGTGAAAAGGTGGTTTGCTTTGTAGTAGGAGAACCCAGGCAAATGAACAATCAACCTTCGGAATCCGTTGTTTACATCGAACCTTTCATCAGACAGTTGAAAAAGGAATTTCCGGCAATTCCGGTGGAGCGGATAGACGAAAGGTTCACTTCAAAAATAGCCATGCAGACTATTCAGCAATCAGGGCTTAAGAAAGCTGACCGCCGCAACAAGGCTCTCGTAGATAGTGTGAGTGCGGTAATTCTGCTGCAGTCCTGGTTTGAAAAACGAAATTTTCAGCATTAATAAAAATTTATCAACGACATGATACTTCCGGTATTGGCTTACGGACATCCTACATTAAGAAAAATTGCCACTGAAATTGATGAGAATTACTCCGGTCTCAGGCAATTTATTGACGATTTGTTTGAAACCATGCATACATCATCGGGGGTAGGCCTGGCCGCACCTCAGGTAAACCGGTCTGTACGAGTATTTGTCATAGATGCTTCCCCAATGGCCGATGAATATCCTGAACTGGCAGAGTTTCGCAGAGCCTTTATTAATCCACGGATCATAGAGGAATCGGGCGAAGACTGGACTTACAACGAGGGGTGCCTCAGCCTGCCCGATCTTCGTGAAAATATTACGCGCAAAAGTATTGTAAGGCTTCAGTATTATGATGAAGATTTCAATTTTCATGATGAAACATTCAATGGGCTTGCAGCGAGGATCATACAGCATGAATACGACCACCTCGAAGGAACTTTGCTGGTTGACCGGGTGAATCCCCTTAAAAAGATGATGTTAAAACGAAAGCTTACTGATATCTCAAAAGGTAATATTGACGTTTCCTACAAAATGATTTTTCCCCTATTGAAGAAAAAAATCGCTTAATACCACTTTCAATGAGAAAACAAATATTGTATGCAACAGCTTTTGCCCTGATGGCAATCATTCATGCCTGCAGTACACCTGAACAAAAGCTTTTGAAGAAGATCAAACTCCTCGAGAGTGAGATTTATAACGATTCAATCATGATGATGGATAGAGAAAAAGCAAGAAACCTTGCTTTTATGTATGTTGATTATGCTTCACTGGTTACTGACAGTCTGAAAGCAGCCGATTATTTATTTCGTGCCGGCGATCTCAGCATGAATGCCGGTTATCCTGAACATGCTATTGAAATGTTTTCCCGGATAAGGCGCGAATATCCTGATTATGCGAAAAGCCCGGAATGTCTGTTCCTGATGGCATTTGTGTTTGAAAACCAGTTATCGAACTATACAAGAGCCGAATATTTATACCGTCAGTTTACTGAACTCTACCCCGACCACGAACTGGCCGATGATGCAGAAATTCTTATTCAATACCTCGGCAAATCCCCTGAGGAGTTACTCAAGGAATTTGAAAAAAAGAACAGTACACAGTAGTGGTCATGAAGCGTTGAATTCTTCTTCGAGAATTGCTTTCAACTCTGCAGCGCTCAGATCAAGCTTAAGATCACCCTGCTTTGACCAGGAAATTTTTCCCGTCTGTTCCGACACCACAATTGCTACGGCGTCACTGCGTTCGGATATACCCACAGCGGCCCGGTGTCTCAAACCTATGAATGCAGGAAGATCTGTGTTTTTTGATACTGGTAGTATACACCTTGCAGCAACAATACGATTTTTCAGAATGATCACCGCACCATCGTGGAGTGGGCTGTTGTTGTAAAAGGTATTTTCGATCAGTTGTTGTGATATCCGTGCATCAATCAATTCGCCTGTCTCAATATATTCTTCGAGCTGGTTGCGCTGCCCGATGACAATCAGTGCGCCAGTTCTTGCGGTAGCCATTTTATGGCATGCTTTCACGATGGGATCAATCTCGAGAAGAGGATTTTTCTCTATGTTTAGTTTCCAAAAAAAGAATCTCCGGCGCCGCTTGCTAAGGAAGGATGGGGTTCCCACCAGTAACAGGAATTTTCTTATTTCGGGCTGGAAAACAATGATCAGGGCAATAAATCCAACACTGATAAAAGCACCGAGAATTTCGCTCAGCAGTTCCATTTGAAGTACCCTGACCAATCGCCATAAAAGAAAAATGGAAACAATTCCAAGGAATATATTGAATGCAGCAGTTCCTTTAATGAGATTATAGATTTCGTATAGTAAAAATGCAACCAACAATATGTCAATCACATCTAAAAACCGTATACTGATAAATCCTTCAATCATATACCTTTGTTTTGCAACAACTCACCAGTTTCAGGTAAAAAGGAAATACTCTTTAAATAGGTCTGCACCAGGCTCCTGCATTGCACTGCTTCCTTAACATCATGAACGCGAAGTATGTTGGCACCATTGAGCAGGGCAATCGTGTTGAGCACCGTTGTACCGTTAAGAGCATTTTCGGGAGCAATATTCAGTACTTTATTGATCATTGACTTTCGTGATATTCCCACCATCAGAGGAAAGCCATGCTCACCAAAGCCTGACAATCCTGCCAGCAAACGATAATTATCCTCAATTGTTTTACCAAAACCAAAACCAGGATCAAGGATGATTTGGTGAGCAGCCTTTTGTCTCAGGACTTCAATATTTTTTAAAAAAAACAATGTAATATCCTTAACTACATCTACATATACAGGATTTTGTTGCATATTTTCAGGTTTTCCTCTGGTGTGCATGAGCACATAGGGCACCCTCAGATCAGCTATGGTATCAAACATGGTTTCATCGAATGTTCCACCTGAAATATCATTAATCATGTCTGCACCGGCTTTCACTGCTTCTCGGGCTACTGATGAACGGTATGTGTCAACAGAGATAAAAAACTCCGGAAAAGCACGACGGATGGCTAACAGAGCAGGCAGGAGGCGTTCCATTTCAAGTTCGGGGCTGATTTCTTTTGCTCCGGGACGTGTTGACATTGCACCCAGGTCAACAATTCCGGCTCCTTCGTCGATCATAACTCCTGTCACATCAACCGATTCCTGCGTGGATACAATGCGGCTTCCATGGAAAAAGGAGTCAGGAGTAAGATTTATAATACCCATAATTACAGGCTGTTGACTCCTGAATATCCGGTATGGTGACTGAAGTATCACGACTTATAAATTATTGTGTACTTTTATCGCTCGAAATACTCGGCAATAATTTGCTCTTTATTTACTATCAAAAGAAACTGAATTTCAGTCTTTTTATAAAATCAAAAACTGCGCTAAAATACAAATATTATGGAGAGTCAGACGCTTTTCAGTTTTGATGAGATAATGAAGGAATGCCGTGGTGTGTTCATTGCCAAGATGCAGGATTATGGAACTGCATGGCGAATTTTGCGTGCACCTTCACTGACAGATCAGATATATATTAAAGCACGCCGTATCCGCAGCATCACCGAAAAGAAAACACAAAAGGTGAACGAAGGCATTGCCGGAGAATTCACCGGAATGATCAATTACGCCCTGATGGCACTTATTCAGCTCGGTATAAAAATAGAACTGAAGCTTTCTGATGATGAAGTGCTTGGATTGTATGACAAATACGTATACCAAACCCGTGATTTACTATCATGCAAAAACCACGACTATGGCGAAGCATGGCGCGAAATGCGTCTTGGTTCATTCGTGGATATTATACTGATGAAATTGCTCAGGGTGAAACAGATTGAGGATAACCAGGGCAAAACCCTTGCATCTGAGGGAATTGATGCAAATTATTACGATATAATCAATTACTCGGTTTTTGCGTTAATTGTAATGAAAGATCCATCAAGCGATTCATAAGTATGATCTGTTACATAACTAATTTTTCTTAATTTGCTACGAATGAATACTTTAAGAACTTTATTCAGGATACTTGTCGGACTGGTTTTCATATTTTCGGGTTTTGTTAAAGGGGTGGATCCACTTGGAACCGCATTCAAAATCGAAGACTATTTATTGTTTTATCATCTTGACTGGTTTTTACCTCTCTCACTTGTACTTTCTATTTTCCTGAGCACTGTGGAGTTTGCGCTTGGTGTATTGCTTATCCTGAATATCAAACCGTTAATCATTTCATGGTCGTTATTTCTGATGATGTCGTTTTTTACTGTGCTTACTTTCTACGATGCCATTTATGAACCAGTCAAAGATTGTGGTTGCTTCGGCGATGCATTGATCCTTACTAACTGGCAGACGTTTTATAAAAATGTGGTGCTGATGATCCCAACGGTCATCCTGTTCATCCATCGAAAGAAATTAAAATCGCCATTTACTCCTGCCGGAGAATGGGCTTTATTACTTGGTGTGCCAGTGATATTTGCCTGGTTTTCAGTAATCAATTACCGAAATCTGCCGTGGATGGATTTCTTAGCATGGAAAACAGGTAACGATATGGTCCCCGAGCGCACACAACCACTTCAATTTACACTGACATACAGAAACAAGGCCACCGGAGAGGAAAAACAATACATTTCGCCTAACTATCCTTACGACGACCCGGAATGGTTGGCACAATGGGAGTTTGTTTCACAATGTGTGGTTGATCCTAATCCACCACCACCTCATAATTTACAAATCCTTGATTCCCAATTTATTGATGTGACTGCCAATTTTCTTGAAAATCCAGGCTACCAATTTATCCTGGTCATCTGGAATTCAAAGAAGGTCAATACAGTGGCTTTGAAAAAGATGAATGATTTCTATCATAAGGCCGAACATGACGGACATTCATTCATTGCCATTGCACCAACAATTGAAGAAGCGAACATACTGGCCGGAAAAAATAACCTGGAATATGAGTTTTATTTTGCCGATGATATTGAACTGAAAATTATGGTCCGTTCCAATCCCGGTCTTGTTTTATTGAAGGATGGAGTTGTGAAGGGAAAATGGAGTCATAAAAATTTTCCAGAATATGAAGAGGTTAAGAGAATTTTTTCTGATTTGTCACAACATTTTGATCATTAAACCAGGCGCTGAACCGGATGTATGAGTATGGATACACCGGTAACCGGCAATTAAATACAAATCGTGGATTACAATGGGAAAATTCATTTTGCGGCGTATTTTTTACGGATTTTTTGTGCTGCTTGGTGTCATTACCATTGTATTTTTTCTTTTCAATATTCTACCAGGCGATCCTGCCCGCATGATGATGGGTCAGCGTACTGATATATCATCTCTTGAAGCCATTCAGCGCGATCTGGGACTTGACAGGCCTTTAAGGATTCAATACTTCAATTTTTTAAATGATCTTTCACCGGTTTCCTGGTACAATAGCTTTAAGGTGGACAGCTATTGGTATCTCGACACAACAAAATACACAGGATACAGGCTTTTGACTGCAACGGGGAAGGAAGGAGTTCTTGTGATAAAAAAACCATATTTACGTCGTTCCTATCAGAGCGGACGCGCAGTAACTGACATTATTGGTGAGGCTTTTCCCAATACTGCTTTGCTTGCTGTGGTATCCATTTCGCTTGCCATGGTTTTTGGCATTGCCATCGGAATTGTATCCGCTTTGCGAAAAGACACCATTTTTGACCGGTTGGCGTTGGTGCTTTCTGTACTGGGTATGTCATTGCCGTCGTTCTTTGCTGCTATCCTTTTTGCCTGGATTTTTGCCTTCCTGCTGGCTGGTATTACAGGATTAAATATGGTTGGCAGCCTATACGCCGTTGACGATTTCGGCAGGGGCGAGTATCTTGAGGTCAGAAATCTGATCCTGCCAGCTATAACCCTTGGAATCAGGCCTCTGGCTGTGGTGGTCGAACTAACCCGAAACTCACTGCTCGAGGTATTATCGCAGGATTATATTCGTACAGCCTATGCCAAGGGATTAAGCAAATTTCAGGTGATTACCCGTCATGCGTTGCGCAATGCAATGAATCCGATCATTACTGCCATTTCAGGATGGTTTGCCTCACTGATGGCCGGAGCCGTATTCGTAGAATATGTTTTTGACTGGAAAGGACTTGGAATTGTTATCGTTGATGCACTTGAACAGTATGATTTCCCGGTTATTATGGGAACTGTGTTGTTTATCTCTGCACTGCTGATCCTGATCAATATTATGATTGATATTATTTACGGACAACTTGACCCAAGAGTAAGGATAGAATAACACCAGATTAAACACGATAAATTCATCAGACTTTTACCTTTCAGATAGTTTATACCTGAGGTCACAGACTGAATTTTGAATAACTAATTTTAGAATTAATAAAATATGCGAACAAAAATTGTAGCCGGAAACTGGAAGATGAACAAAACTTTCAGTGAGGCCGAAGAACTTCTTGAAGACATAGCCGAACACCTTGCCAGCGAAGACTTGCCTGATGTAACAGTAGTGGTTTGCCCACCGGCTTTGTACCTTGAAATGGCTGATGACATTGCTGCCGAGAATGGTTTTTACACCGGTGCTCAAAACCTGAGCGACAAAGAATCAGGTGCCTATACCGGTGAGATTTCTGCCGCTATGATCCGGTCAACAGGAGCTAACTTTGTGATTATCGGCCATTCAGAACGAAGAACGTTTTATCAGGAAACTGATGATATGCTCAAAATCAAGGTTTTACAAGCACTGAAGCACGACCTGATACCCATTTTTTGCTGTGGAGAGGTATTGAATCAAAGAAACCAGGGAATTCACTTCGAGGTTGTAAAAAAACAATTGCAAACTGCCTTGTTTAACTTGCCTCCGGAAGAATTCGGCAAGGTAGTGATTGCCTATGAACCTGTATGGGCGATAGGCACCGGATTGAATGCAACTCCCGCACAGGCGCAGGAAATGCATGCCTATATCCGGCATCTTATTGCCGAAAAATACGATACAAAACTTGCTGACGAAATTACGATTCTTTACGGAGGAAGCTGCAACGAGCAAAACGCACCTGAGATTTTCAGCATGCCCGATGTTGACGGTGGACTGATAGGGGGTGCCAGCTTGAATGCCGGATCATTTATTGGCATTACAAAAGCTTTTGGACAATAAGTCTTTGATATCATATGAATTACAAAGAAGTTATCATTGGAGTAAAAAATGACCAGCTTCTCAGGGAGCAACTTATGGCCAGGCTGCTTGATATTGGCTACAACAGTTTCATGGAAGATGATGACTTCATTTCTGCATATATTGATATCAGCCTATTTGATGAGAATAAGCTTTGCCTCACACTCAGTATTTTCAAAGGTAAAGCGGTGATCCAAAGATTTGAAGATCTTCCTGATCAAAATTGGAATGCAGTTTGGGAAAGCAATTATGAACCTGTTATAATTGATAATCAATGTGTTGTTCGGGCTCCATTCCATTCAAAGCCTGAAAATATTGCGTTTGATATTGTGATCCAGCCAAAAATGTCGTTTGGCACTGCTCACCACGAAACTACTTATCTCATGTTGCACATGATGCTGGCAGAGGATTTTCGTGGAAAGAAGGTGCTGGATATGGGTTCGGGAACCGGTGTGCTCTCTGTAATGGCTGCGATGAAAGGTGCCCGGAGTGTAGTGGCTATTGACAATGATGAATGGGCGTTTTACAATGGGATTGAAAACGGGCAATTGAATGGTGTACAGAATATCGAATATATTCTTGGGGATGCCAATTCCATTCCTGAAGTGGAATTTAATATTCTGCTTGCCAATATCAACCGGAATATACTGCTCGAAGATTTAGGGAATTATAATCACCATCTGGCAGAGTCAGCAATTATTTTTCTTAGCGGTTTTTACCTGGCTGATCTTTCAATGATCGTGGCTGAAGCAGAAAAACATCAGTGGGAGCTGACAGCCCACAAAACAAGAAATCAGTGGGTTGTGGCAAAGTTTCAGGCAAACCTGCACTAAGACTCAATTCGTACCCGGTTCTATCATCAGTCAGAAGATTTAGGTTCATTATTTTGTTTATGATCAGAAAATCAATCATACTACTGTGGCTCATTTCGTTCTCATCTGTCCTGTGGCAGGTGAAAGCACAGGATACTACGGTTTTCTCCTCTGATCCGGCATTGTTTCTGAATGAACTTGAAGCGTTTTTCACAAAAGCACCTGAGCGTCAACGCAAAGTTGCTGCTGAACTTGCCGGAAGTTTCCGCCAGGGATTTACCGAAAGATTGATCGCTCCTGAAATTCAACAATCTATCATTGAAAGCGCTAATGTTTTTGTGTTGTGCAAATTAAATTCATTTCCCAATCTATATGCCTATTTTTCAGCATTACAGGCGTATTTCATGAAAGAAACGGTACCGCAGCAGGTATTATCCTGGAACAGGATTGTAGAAAAGTATATTCACCGGGGAGATAATGATAAATTGATTGATTATCTGGAAAAAAGCAGACTCTTTTTTGAACAGGGATTGGTATTCCGCTCTCCTAATGTGATGTGGCGCATTGCTGAAGCAAGATGGAATGTGCATGACGACAGTATCCCCGGTTTTGCCATAAGAAACGGCATACTGCAATGCTATGCCAGCCGCGACAGCCTTAGTATTTACGATGCATCCGGGATATATGTTCCGGAATCCAGCCAATGGATAGGAAACACCGGATTGGTGAAATGGGAAAGAACCCTGTTTGCACCTGAAGCGGTTTTTACCAGCCTGAATCTGTATAAAATCAATCTGGCAAACACATCATTTTATGCAGATTCAGTCTGGCTCCAATTCCCGCCATTTTTCAAAAATCCTGTGCATGGAAGATTGAAGCATAGCATTGCACCTGCTGTTAATCAGGAATCTGCTATCTATCCGCAATTTACTTCTTACAGCGATATGCTTCCAATGAATAACCTCTTCAGAGGCATTGATTATTTAGGTGGCATCAGTCTTGAAGGTAGCCGCATCATAGGTTTCGGAACCATAAAAAACAATGCAAGACTTGTTTTAAAGAAAGATGGAAACCCTGTGGTGGAGCTTCTTTCGGATAATTTTATGATTCAATCCGACCGGATTATCTCGGCTCGTGCATCATTCTGCCTGCGATATGGAGATGACTCAATCACACATCCTGGTTTGCAGATGCGTTATTTTGATCCAGGCAGGGAGCTTACACTGCTTCGCCTGGGAGATGGAATACCACAGTGTTCTTTCTATGACAGTTTTCATAACCTTGATATGTATTTCGAATCAGTGTCCTGGAATTTGGATAACAGGGAGATGATTTTTGGTGCCATGCGGAGCCTTAGCCGCGGGAGCGAGGCAGTCTTTGAGTCCGCCAGTTTTTTTTCGCCTCAGCGCTTTTACAACATTCAGGGACCGGATGTGCGCCATCCTTTATTGCTGGTAAACGATTTTGTTAACAAACAGCATTCCGGGATTTTTTATCCGGAAGAATTCGCAGATTATGTAAACCTCAGCCTCGACCAGGTGAATGCCATGTTACTGTCACTAGCCAACCAGGGCTTTCTCGACTATGATCCTGTTACGGGAAAAGCCGTGGCTAAAAGCCGGATCAAATACTATATTGATGCAATAAATGAGCAAACTGACTATGATGTGGTCAGATTCGAATCGAAAGTTGATGGAAATGAAAATGCCAGGCTCGACCTCAATACCTTTGACCTGAAAATTTATGGTGTCCCTCAGGTTAAACTCAGTAATCCACAAAAAGTACTCGTTTATCCGGGAAACAAAAGTATCACGGTAAAAAAAGGACTGGACTTTATTTTTCAGGGCAGCATCTTTGCCGGGTATTTTGAATTTTATGTCGGAGAGTCCAACTTTGTTTATAAAGAATTCAAAATCAATCTGCCCCAGATTGATTCATTGGCTTTTAATGTGCCGCTTCCGGAGAAAGACCAACTGGTGGGATTGCAGAGAATGCAAAAAGTTAAAACCATCATCAAAAACATCAGTGGCGAATTGATGATTGATGCTCCAGGAAATAAATCCGGGACAAAAAATCTTGCAGCATATCCGATTTTCGAATCAGAAAATGATTCTTACGTATTTTTTGACCAACCCGATATACAAAAC
This sequence comes from uncultured Bacteroidales bacterium, assembly GCA_964419945.1. Lineage (GTDB taxonomy): Bacteria > Bacteroidota > Bacteroidia > Bacteroidales > JAAYJT01 > JAAYJT01. Next base: position 14,932 of record CAYQRU010000024.1, read on the forward strand.
GGTGTTTATCAGCGGGATTCATTTTATTACCACATTTTGCCTTTTCAGATTGATAGCTTAAATGACTTTACGACTGTGGGCATGAGTTTTAACGGATCGCTCTATTCCGGAAATATTTTCCCGCTGATTGAAGAACCATTGAGAGTGCAGCCTGATTTCTCGCTCGGATTCACAAAACCTGACAAAGGTGAAGGATTGCCGCTGTATGGGGGGAAAGCTACCGCTGTTATTCAATTGACTCTTGATCAACGTGGGTTACTTGGTAGTGGGACGATCAAATATCTTGAATCGGTATCGAAGTCTGAAAACTTCATATTTCATCCCGATTCCATGATGGCCAGAGTTAGAGAATTTAACCTCAGAGAAACTCTTGCAGAAATATATTATCCTGCCGTTACAGCAAATGAAATTAACCAGACATGGATTCATGGAGGAGACAAAATGATACTTGAAAGCACCCAAAACGTTCCTTTCAGCATATACAATAATCAATTGATACATCATGGAATCCTCATTTTACGGTCCACAGGGCTTTTTGGTGCAGGAGAGATTACATATGCAAATGCAGTTTTTACGTCAAAAGATTTTGGTTTTCATAATCATGTTTTCAGTGCTGACAACTGCACATTTGCCATAAACAACCGGGATAAAAGGCAAGTTTTCACAGCGCAATCTTATGGTTTTGATTTCGACCTGCTTGATAGACAAGGTACATTCTCAGCAAAAGACACACCTTCAAGGGTAGAATTTCCTGAAAACAAATATATTGCCTTTATTGATGCTTTTCGTTGGGATGTAAATAGCGATGTTATTCACATCAGTAATGAGAATTCATTTCCTGGATATTTCAAGCCTGGGCCTGACTTAATGGATCAGGTGGATTCCGACACATTTCCATTAAGTTTTGTTTCTGCCCATCCTGGTCAGGATTCCCTGCGCTTTGCCGCTGCTGCTGCAAAATTCAACCTGAAGGAATCTAACCTTCAGGTTACCGGGGTTCCGTTTATCGAATTGGCTGATGCCGTTATTTTTACGGCTGATGGTGAAGTAAGTATAATGAAAAACGCTGAAATGATGCAGTTAACAGGAGCATATCTGATCACGGGTAAAACCAATCGTTATCATTCATTATACAATGTGGCTGCCAATATTTCAGGGAAAAAGAATTACACAGCAAGTGGAGTTTACGATTATTATGATGAATTTGACAAAGTCCAGAACCTCTTTTTTAATCATATTGCACCGGATACTGCTGGTATAACCATGGGAAGAGCTACCATTGCTGAAATACCATTCCAGTTGAATCCGTTTTTTGATTTTCGGGGTGATATATTTTTTTACGCTGACCGTAAAGCGTTTTACTTCGATGGTGGTTTCAGGATCAGGCATGAATGCCCGGATCCCTTACCACGTTGGGTAAAATTCAGCGGTGAAGTCGAAAAAAATAATGTTGTTTTACCACTCAGCAAACCATTAACTGGAATAGATGGTAAGACGCTTGAGTCTTCCATTTTCTTCAGTCAGTCAAACAATAAAGTTTATGCCGGTTTTTTACGCGAAAAGCAACAATTCAGCGATCATCCTTTCTTTTCTGCTGCAGGAAACATAACTTTTGATCCTTTGCAACGTAGTTATTTGATTACCAGCAACAATATACAGGGCACCAGTGACCAAATTCCCAGCTTTCTGAAGTTCAATGTTGACAGTTGTCTTGTTTCTGCTGATGGCATACTTGATTTTGGCATGAATACGGGTTTAGTGAAAATGTTTACATCAGGAAGCATTGAACATTATATATTGCTTGATTCTACAATGTTCAGGCTATTTATGGCAGTGGATTTCTTTTTTAATACCAATGCATTGGATCATGTCAACAAAATCGTTGAAAAGACTGTGCTGCCAGGTATGAATCCAGATAATCCACTGTTTAACAATGGATTAGGACAACTGCTTAGCGAATCTGATGCACAGCGTGTACTCAATGAGCTAAACCTTTACGGTACATTCAGAAGGTTTCCCCGTGAGCTTTCGTATACTATGATTCTGAGCGATGTTCAACTTAAATGGAACAGTGCTACGCGTTCGTTCACAAGTATTGGCCCGATTGGTATAGCAACTTTCAATAACCAGTTGGTAAACCGTTATGTTGATGGCTACATTGAGTTTATAAAGCGTCGCACAGGAGATGTTGTCACTATTTACCTGCAACCAGCTGCCAATGAATGGTATTTTTTTTCTTATACTACGGGAATTATGCAAGCCATTTCGTCGAACGAAAGTTTTAATACCATTCTTTTGGAATTACCTGAAAAAAGACGCAGACTGAAGGTGTCTGACAACAATCAGTCGTACGAGTTTATAATTTCAACCCTGCAGCAGCGAAATGCTTTTCTGCGCAAGGTTCGTGGTAACTAATTTTCATCAGAAAAATGAAGATAACATTAGTAATAACTCAGATATTGCTTGCCTTCCTGCTTGGTTCGATACCTACCGCCGTTTGGGTCGGAAAGATATTTTTTGGAGTTGATGTCCGTACCCGGGGTAGCGGAAATGCTGGTGCTACAAATACAATCCGGGTGTTTGGATGGAAAGCCGGCCTGCCGGTATTGCTTTTTGATGTTTTTAAATCCTGGCTGGCAGTAAAACTTCCGGTATTTCTTCCGCCTGTATACGAAGGTACTGCAATGATAAATTTTCAGATTATACTTGGAGCTTTGGCTGTTATTGGTCATGTTTTCCCTGTTTTTGCTGGTTTCAGAGGAGGAAAAGGCGTAGCCACACTGACGGGAATTGTAATGGCGCTGTTTCCGGGAACCTTTCTTGTGGTTCTTGCGATTTTCTCATTGCTCGTTTTGATCTTCAGGTATGTATCTCTGGCTTCGGTGGTCAGTGCAATAATTTTTCCGATGGTGGCCATCTTGATGTTCGGGATCGAATCCATTTCACTGGTAATTTTTTCTATCCTTGTAGCGGTTATTGTACCGATCCTACATCTTAAAAATATCAGACGGTTATTAAACGGAACGGAATCAAAAATTGGAAAACCTGTAAAAGATAAGACGTAAAGGTAAAAAAAACCATATTCAAGAATGAAAGGATACAAAATTATGGTCAATATGCCAGGCAAACTGGCAATATTCGAAAAAATCTTGTCTTTAGGTTCGCTGTGGTTCAGAAATTCGTGTAATTTTGTTCGCTTATAAAAAACTGAAATCTTTAAGTATGAAATTTATCGTATCCAGTGCAGTATTACTGAAGAACTTGCAGGCGATCAGCGGAGTTCTGACTTCAAGCAGTGCTTTACCCATTCTCGAAAATTTTCTTTTTGAACTGGAAGGCAATGCATTGCGTGTAACGGCTACCGATCTTGAAACCACCATGACCGTTACCATTCCATTATCAATGACTGAAGAAGAAGGTGTTATCGCCGTGCCTGCCAAAATCATGCTCGAAACACTGAAGACACTTCCCGATGTTCCGGTAAATTTTTCTGCTAATACTGATGGTGACCGGATAATTGAATTGATCACCGGGGAAGGGAAATTCAAACTCGCCGGTCAGGACGGAATTAATTTCCCTAAAGCTCCTGTATTACAGGATGTAGCTTCTATTACTGTAGACAGTGTTTTGCTGGCAAAAGCCATCAGTAAAACAATATTTGCCACTGGCTTTGATGAATTGCGCCCTGTGATGTCAGGTGTTTTCTGCGAGTTTACCCCAGATGATCTTACCTTCGTGGCAACCGATGCCCATAAGCTTGTCCGTTACAAACGAACCGATGCAAGGGCTGATGATACCGTGTCGTTCATCCTACCCAAAAAGCCTTTAAACCAGTTAAAAAACCTGCTGGCATCCGAAGAGGTTCCGGTCAGAATTGAGTATAACAATGCGAATGCTTCTTTTATCTTTCGCAATTTCCTGCTTATCTGCCGCCTGATTGAAGGTCGCTATCCAAACTATGAAGCTGTAATTCCACGCGAGAATCCCAATGTATTGAATATTGACCGCCTGACATTGCTTAATTCCATCCGCAGGGTTTCTATTTTTGCCAATCAATCCACCCATCAGATCAGGCTTACGCTGGCAGGACAGGAGTTGGTGCTGGCTTCAGAGGATATTGATTTTGCGAATGAAGGTCGCGAGCGTCTTCCATGTAACTATGAAGGACAGGACATGGAAATTGGGTTCAATTCCCGCTTTCTTGCAGAAATGCTTAACAATATTGACACACCCGAAGTTTGCCTTGAGTTGTCTGAACCCAACCGTGCAGGTATTTTACGTCCGGTACATAACGATAACGAGCATGAAGACATCCTTATGCTTGTGATGCCGGTCATGCTTTCGTAAAGAACAGGGATATACTTTCAGATTATTTTTTTCGAACCGTAGATATCCGGACTATCCGAGACTATTTTCGATACTCTTACAGCCATTTTATTGCCGTTTGAGTCAATCACATCATATTCTACTTTGTCTTCTTCTGCCACAGGTACACCAATAACGGCTGAAAGCAGAAATTTGATGAGATTGCCGTTTTTGTCAATAATAAAACCGTATCCCTCACTTTGAATAATTTTTTTTATAATTCCCTGATACATGATGGTAAGTTTAAATTTGTGCGAAAATAATAAAAAGCCACCACATTGGTGGTTTTCTTTTTATTTTTGACATGCTGTCAGAGTGAAGGACCAGCAGCAACGAGACGTTTACCTTCGGCAGTATCAGTATATTTAATGAAATTATCGATGAATTTTTTAGCAAGATCCCTGGCTCGCGCATCCCATTCTTCGGGATTCTCATAAGTGTTACGCGGATCAAGGATAGCAGGATTGACACCTTTAAGTTCTGCAGGGACTTCAAGGTTGAAGTAAGCGATTTTTTTGGTAGGTGCATTGTCAATACTGCCATCAAGGATAGCATCAATAATTCCACGGGTATCTTTTATGGAAATTCGCTTGCCCGTTCCGTTCCAGCCGGTGTTGACAAGGTAAGCTCTTGCGCCTGAAGCCTTCATGCGCTTAACCAGTTCAACAGCGTATTTTGTTGGATGCAGAGCCAGAAAAGCGTTTCCGAAACAGGCGGAAAATGTGGGTTGAGGTGTGGTTACACCCAACTCAGTTCCGGCTAATTTTGCGGTGAAGCCTGAAAGAAAATGATATTCAGTTTGGTCCGGCGTGAGTCTGGCAACTGGTGGCAATACGCCAAAAGCATCAGCTGTTAGAAAAATTACCCTGGTGGCATGCCCGGCTTTTGACACCGGTTTTACAATATTGTCAATATGATAAATCGGGTAGCTGACCCTAGTGTTTTCAGTCTTTGATGCGTCAGAGAAATCAATTGTTCCATCCGGAAGTACTACACAGTTTTCGAGCAATGCATCACGACGGATGGCATGATAAATGTCAGGCTCATTTTCTTTACTCAGGTTGATACATTTGGCATAGCATCCACCTTCAAAATTAAAAATTCCATCGTCGTCCCAACCATGCTCGTCATCGCCGATCAGAGCGCGTTTTGGATCGGCTGAGAGGGTTGTTTTTCCGGTTCCGGAAAGCCCGAAGAAAATGGCAACATCACCATTTTTTCCAACATTGGCTGAACAGTGCATGGCTGCAATGCCTTTGAGGGGAAGATAATAATTCATCATTGTGAAAATACCTTTCTTCATTTCTCCTCCGTACCAGGAGCCACCAATGAGTTGCATTCTTTCGGTAAGGTTGAAAACCACGAAATTTTCTGAATTCATCTCTTGCTCCTGCCACTTTGGGTTGGTTAGTTTTGAGGCGTTGATTGAAACAAAGTCAGGCTTGTAGGTCTTCAGCTCCTCTTCGGTGGGGCGGATAAACATGTTTTTTACAAAATGCGCCTGCCAGGCAACTTCCATCACAAAACGAACTTTTAGGCGGGATTCAGGATTGGCACCGCAATATGAATCAACTACATAAAGTTTTTTATTTGAAAGATGCCTTATTACAATATCTTTGAGGTAATTCCAGACCTCGGGCTTCAGGGGTCTGTTGTCGTTTTTACCCTGTGTTGACCACCAAACCGTATCCCGTGAAGCTTCATCCATCACTATAAATTTGTCTTTTGGAGAGCGTCCGGTAAATTTACCGGTGTCTACATTGATGGCACCGGTATTGGTAAGCATTCCCCTTTCATAACCAACCAATGCCGGATCGGTTTCCTGTTTGAAAAGTTCTTCGTAAGAAGGATTATAGCAGATTTCTGTAATACCGGTAATGCCATATGATGCAAGGTCTTCCCGGATTTGTTTTATTCGTGGATCCATGAAGTTTTATAATTTTAAATAAGTTGCAAAGTTAATTTTTTCAGGCTATAAACAAACAGCAGCCTGAAATGATCAGACTGCTGTTAGCATAAACGGCTAAACAAGATAATTTGTTCTGGTTTATTTTTTCTTCTTTGAGCTTTTGACAGCCTTCTTCCCAGTTTTCCTGGCTTTTTTTGCTGCCTTTTCTTTAATAGCTGCCTGAGCTGCTGCTAACCTGGCGATTGGCACGCGGTAAGGGGAACAACTAACGTAATCCATACCCACAAGATGACAAAACTCAACTGAATTGGGCTCTCCACCATGTTCGCCGCAAATTCCAACTTTCAGATTGTTTCTGGTTTTACGTCCTTTTTTTACTGCCATTTCAACAAGTTGACCAACACCTTCACGATCAAGCACCTGGAAAGGATCATATTTCAATAAACCTTTCTTGAGATAAACGGGAAGGAACTTTCCGGAATCATCGCGCGAATAACCAAATGTCATTTGAGTAAGATCATTGGTGCCAAAGGAGAAGAATTCGGCTGATTCGGCGATGCGGTCGGCTGTGAGTGCCGCCCGTGGTACTTCGATCATGGTTCCTACAAGGTAGTCCATACGGTCGTTTCTTTCGGTAAAAACCTTTTCTACTGTTTCGCGTACAATTTTTTCCTGTAAACGCGTTTCTTCAAGGGTTCCGGTCAAAGGGATCATGATTTCCGGTATTGCATTGACTCCCCGGGCTTTCAGATTCAAAGCAGCCTCAATAATGGCTCGTGCCTGCATCTCGCTGATCTCCGGATAGGTATTACCGAGGCGGCAGCCACGATGGCCAAGCATTGGATTAAATTCATGCAATTCATCTACTTTGGCTTTTACCTGTTCAACTGTGATGCCCATTTCATCAGCCATTTCTTTTTGATTAGCTGCTTCATGTGGCACAAACTCATGTAATGGAGGATCGAGCAGACGAACGGTTACCGGCAAATCATGCATTGCTTCAAAGATGCCTTCAAAATCCTCACGTTGGATTGGCAGAAGTTTGTCCAGTGCTTTACGCCGGCCTGCTTCATCAGAAGCAAGAATCATTTCACGCATGGCTTTGATCCGGTCGCCATCAAAAAACATATGTTCGGTGCGGCACAATCCTATTCCTTTTGCACCAAATTCACGGGCTACCCGTGAATCGCGGGGAGAGTCGGCATTGGTTCTGACGTACAAACGTGTATATTTTTCTGAAAGCTTCATCAGTTTGCCGAAATCACCACTCAGTTCGGGATCTTTTGTGAGAATTTTTCCATCGTAGACTTCGCCTGTTGAACCATTTAAGGAAATAAAATCACCTTCCTTATATTTATTATTGTCTGCTACCATGGTGCGGTTTTTATAGTCAATAACTATGCTGCCGGCACCTGACACACAGCATTTACCCATACCCCGTGCAACAACAGCTGCATGAGAGGTCATTCCTCCGCGTGCAGTTAATATACCTTCGGCTACATTCATTCCGCGCAAATCTTCAGGAGAAGTTTCAATGCGTACCAGGATTACTTTCTTGCCTTGTGCCTTAAGCACTTCAGCTTCGTCGGCGAAGAAGACAATCTGGCCGGTAGCGGCTCCGGGAGAAGCGGGCAATCCTTTGGAAATTACCTTTGCTTTTGCCAGTGCATCATTATCGAATACGGGGTGCAGTAATTCATCCAGTTTATTGGGTTCAATGCGCAACAGGGCTTCTTTTTTGGTGATCAGGCCTTCACGCATCATATCCATCGCAATCTTAACCATGGCTGCACCTGTCCGCTTACCATTGCGTGTTTGAAGTATCCAGAGCCTGCCTTCCTGAATGGTAAACTCCAGGTCCTGCATATCACGATAATGTCTCTCAAGTTTTTTCTGAAATGCAAACAGTTGTTTGTATACTTCGGGCATGGCTTCTTCGAGTGAAGGATACTGGACGGCACGTTCTTCTTCGCCAACATTGGCAAGTTTGGCCCAGCGCAGTGAACCCTCATAAGTAATTTGTTGAGGGGTTCGAATACCGGCAACGACATCTTCTCCCTGAGCATTGATCAGGTATTCTCCAACAAAAATATTTTCCCCGGTTGCAGCATCACGAGTAAAGGCTACGCCGGTAGCAGAATTATCTCCCATGTTTCCAAACACCATGGCCTGGACATTAACGGCTGTGCCCCAGTCATCAGGAATGTTGTGCATCTTGCGGTAATAGACGGCACGATCATTACCCCAGCTATTGAAAACCGCCATGACCGCACCCCAAAGCTGAACCCACGGATCTTCAGGAAAATCGTGTCCGGTATTTTTCTTTACAGCGTCTTTAAAGCGGGAAACCAGCGTCATCAAGTCCCCTGTACTGAGGTCTTTGTCAGATACGATATTTTTCTCCGCTTTGAGGTGTTCCATGATCTCCTCAAAAGGATCAATATCCTCTTTTGAAGCAGGTTTCAAACCAAGGACAACATCGCCATACATTTGAACAAACCGCCTGTAGGAGTCCCATACAAAGCGTTCATCGCCTGATTTTTTTATCAGTCCGGCAACTGTGGCTTCGTTCAATCCCAGGTTAAGCACAGTATCCATCATTCCCGGCATCGAAGCACGAGAGCCTGATCGTACTGAAAGAAGTAACGGATTTTGGGCATCGCCAAAGCATGTTCCAACTTCCTTTTCCACTTTGTGCAGGTTGTCTTCCACTTCTTTTTTAATAAGTTCTACAACCTGTTGGTAGCCTTTTTCGTAAAAAATTGTACAAACCTCAGTTGTTATAGTAAATCCGGGAGGTACAGGTATGCCAATGTTGACCATTTCGGCAAGGTTGGCGCCTTTGCCGCCAAGTAGGTTTTTCATGCCCGCATCGCCATCAGCTTTCTGTCCACCGAAAAAATATACATGTTTTGACTTGGTCTTCTTTCCTTCTTTTTTCATAATATCAGATTATTAGGGATAAATTAAGTTGCTTAAAAACAGGGTGCAAAATTACAAAATTTACAATTCCCTGATAGGGAAGATGTATTCCGGAAGCATGAAAGTAATATAATAGCCTGATGCTTTTTAAATTCCGGCGGTTGAATGTTGAATTACAATGAAGGATTTTACAAAACCTGCAAAGTATTCTTTGTGAATTTTTGATCCCGGGAATAACGTTTGTAATTCTGATTTTTTTAACAGACGTATATTCAGGCAGATTTCAATGGCTTTTTGATTATTGGTAATTTTGGGATACCAACCGAGACTGAAATTCATGATAAGCCAGACTTTAAGCCAAAGAGGCAGGAACTGGAATAGCGGGAACAAAAAATGGGGTTCAAGAGGAAAGAAATAGTTTGGAGTTTGAAGGTAAATCTTTTTTGCGATACGTTGCATTTCTGCAGCCATCTGAATCTGTTCTCTGAAACTACCAACATGCTCAATAACTGAATTTGAGAAAGCCAGGTCAAACTCCTTATTGCCAAATTGTTTCATGTTTCTTGCATCGCCAGCCATGCTTCTGAAGCCCGGTGTTTCTGTGGATTCGGATTTCAGGTTAAGAAGGGTAATCTCAATACCTGGTTGTTCTGTAAATCCCATCTGTTTCCAAAACAATTCAGTTCCACCCACATCAATGATCCGGATGGGCCTTGGCATTTTACGGATCATATCAAGGAAAAGGGCAAAGCGTTTACGTCGCAACCTGTTTGCTAATGAATTGTTTTTCTTGTTGTTAGATAATTTCTTTAGAAATGATGGCATCAATAAAAATTGAAATATTGTGTGAACAAAAATAATTTATTTTACTTTTGAACATTCAAACCATTCAATTCTTTCCTTAACAAAAGTACAGATGAAAAGAACGGATAAAAAACGACAAACAGAATCAATACCCTCTGGCACAGTACTTTTCTACTTTTTTACGGGTTTCCTGATTTTGTTTGTACCGGTTTTTCAAATTCCCAAAGCGCTTGATGAAGGAATGATGCCCAGGTTGCTTGCACTCAGTGCATTTATCGGTGTAATGTCGCTAATGATTTTTGCAAACACAAGGTATAAGAAATTGGATTTCTCTGTGTTAAAACATCGGTTATTTCTTGTTCTGACCGGGTATTTGCTTATTACCATCATATCCATAGTGTTTGCTTTTAACTACAAAGAGAGTTTCTACGATATCATCAGAACCTTTATAATGATTTCAATTTCAGGATTTGGGGCTATTATTTTTCTAAATCATGAAAACTGGCAGGAAAAATTACCAAAACTGGTGGTAGTGGCTGCACTTATTGCTTTGGCGGTTGGAGCATGGCAATATTATTTTAAGGTCATTCTTTCTGAAAAAGAACTTTTACCTGATGGGCGCCCGGTAATTTATAATGTGTTTGGATTCATGTTTCACAAGAATGAATATTCCAGCCAGTTACTTTTTATGCTTCCTTTTTTGGGATATGGTGCATACCGGTTACGGCGGAGTTGGCAATGGCTCAGCATCATCACAATTTTCATGGTGCTGGCTATGATTATACTGGTGAAAACCCGTGCCGTTTGGGTTGGAATAGCTATTTCAGTATTTATATTATCGGTAATCCTTGTACTCTTTGCTCGTAAATTACACTTTCCGATTATCCTGCGCAACATCATGGCCATCGGAATGATCACAATCATAATAGGTATCGTTGCTATATTCAATTTACCAAAACCAAAGGACAGGTTTTCGTTGTTAGGTCGAATCCGGTCAATTACCGAAACTACCTCGCCGGATAATATTCATCGTCTAAACATCTGGAAAACAACTGTTGAAATGATAAAAGAAAGACCGCTTACCGGTTATGGTGCCGGCAACTGGAGACTTCATGCAGCTTATTATTTTGATGGCCGTTTCGATCAGGTGCCGCAACTAAACTGGGGCAGTCCGCACAATGATTACCTGTGGGTGTTTTCTGAGAAAGGGATTTTGGGCATTCTTCTCTACCTGATGATTTATGGGATGGCTATTTTCTATCTGATAAAAATACTGATGCATAGTACGAAGTCTGAAGATAGAATGTTGGCATTGCTGCTCTTTGCCGGCATCGTGTCATATCTGGGAGTTTCTGTTTTCAATTTTCCTTACGAAAGGCTGAACCACCAGGTATATATGGGATTAATGCTGGCCGCTATTACTGTAATATATCATAAACTCCGTACTCAGCCACCATTCAAACCAGCCAGGGTGAAAATGTTAATCACATTGCTGGTTTTCTCGGTATTTGGAGTGATTTACGGATTAAAAACGGTTGAGCAGGAATCGCAGCTTAAATATGCCATCAGTGCCTATCACCAGGGCAAATGGCAATCAATGCTACATTTTTCAAGACTGGGATATAATCCGCTTAAAAGCCTGGATCAATTGTCCAATCCTCCTGAATATTACGAAGGAATGGCACTTGCAAAACTTAACCGACATCAGGAAGCTATTGTTGCCTATGAAAAAGCTTACGAACAATTTCCCAACAATATGTGGATTATTAACTGGATGGGACAATCCTACTACCAGGTCGGCCGTTACAGTGATGCGCTTGATTGTCTCAACAAAGTTATTAAAATAATTCCCAGTCTCAGAGAAGCACATATCAGCCTTTCAGCTACTTACTATCAGATGGGTGATTACCGGAATTCGTATGATGCACTAAAAGCCATTCCCGATTGGGAAACTGATCCTGACATTCAAAAAAACATGCGGGCACTGGAAAGGATGATGGCCAGGGAGGAGGAAAAGAAATAGCATATCATGGCATTTATTAAAAGTACTTTCAACCTTCTGATTAGGTTGATTGACTTTCGTGGCGCAGGAAGGTACTTTAATAGTGTGAGAATTGTGAGTTTGTGGGTTGAAAATAAATGGATTACATTCAATACAAATGGGTTGACAGCAAGATAAATATTTGATTTCAATCAAATTATTATAGTGATATCCCATTACATAGTTTGTTTTATTTCAAGGAATTGCATTATTAATGACTATTTACGTTTTACAACAAATTCAAAGTGCTAATTTTAAAGTATTGTCATATACAATTTATCCGTATTGACGATTTTGGTACAATCATATGCTCAACACAATGTTGGAGTTGACTAATGCGAGGTACTCAATAACATGCTCAATTAAAGCATCATCGTTTACGTTTGGTGGAAGGTGCAAGGACATGAAAATACCTGTTTTGCCAGCACATTCATGCTCAGTCAGAAAGATACTGCTCAAAGAGTTGATTTGATAGCAGAACAGACCATAAGAAAATCAGGTGAAATAGTGTTACATTTGCCAATCCGTTAGTCCTTTGATGTCAGCCGGCTTTCATCATTATCACAGGTTGGATTGGAATATTGGTTCTTAGGATGCTCTTTGGCAATAAGGGTGATTATTATCATAATATTCTTTTATTATCTGTTTAACAACTCATAAAACTATTATGAAACAAATCTTTTCAAAGCAATTGGGAGGAATTTTCCTTGTTTATGCATTGTTGGCTATATTGCCGGCTTTCTCACAAAAAAAATTCGAATATAAAACCGTTCCCGGCGATCCATTGCAGGCACGGATCTATACCCTCGAAAACGGGCTAACCGTGTATTTGAGTGTTTATAAAGATGCACCTCGGATACAGGTAGCTGTTGCTGTAAGAACCGGGAGTAAAAACGATCCTCCGGATAATACAGGGCTTAGCCACTATCTTGAGCACATGATGTTTAAAGGAACACAAGATTACGGAACTATTAATTATGAGGAAGAAAGTGTTTACCTGAAAAAAATTGACAGTCTTTTTGAGGTTTACCGGGTATTGACCGGACCAGAAGAGCGATTGGCCGTCTACAAGGTAATTGACAGCATTTCCAGTATTGCTTCGCGCTTTGCCATCGCCAATGAATACGATGTGATGATGTCAGCCATCGGTGCAAAAGGCACCAATGCCTATACTGGTGTGGAACAAACTGTGTATATAAATGATATTCCTTCGAACCAGCTTGAGCGCTGGATAACCATCGAAGCTGAACGATTCACCAATCCGGTCTTCCGTTTGTTTCACACCGAACTGGAAACCGTATACGAAGAAAAGAACATGAGCCTCGATAATGACGGCCGAAAGGTGATGGAAGCATTGATGGCAGGTCTTTATCCCACACATACATATGGAACCCAAACTACCTTGGGTTCGCAGGTACATTTAAAAAATCCGTCATTAAAGAGCCTGAAAGAGTACTATAAAAGCAAGTATGTGCCTGATAACATGGCAATTGCCTTATCCGGTGAATTTGATCCGGACAAAGTCATCAGGCTGATAGATGAGAAATTTAGCATCTTGAAACGCGGGGATGTTAAACCTTTTCAATCGCCTGTGGAAACACCCATTTCCGGTCCCCTGGTCAGGGAAGTATTCGGACCGGATGCAGAAAGCATGCGTATAGGTTTCCGGTTAAAGGGTTATCGCAGCCGGGATGCAGATCTGTTGAGCATCATGAACATGATCCTGAACAATCGTTCCGCAGGCTTGATTGACCTAAATCTTGTACAGGCACAGAAAGTGCTTTCAGCAGGGTGTTATAGCTATATAAAACAAGATTATTCTTCACATATTTTTTCCGGGACGCCCAAACAAGGGCAATCTTTACAGGAAGTTGGAGAACTGATCCTTGACCAGATTGAGCTGGTGAAAAAAGGAGATTTTCCCGATTGGCTGGTCAGTGCTATCATCAACGATTTGAAAATGCGTGAGTTAAGATCATTTGAAAGTAACTCAGCAAGGGTGAGTACCATGCTTAGTGCTTTCATTATGGATGTTCCTTATGATTTCGTGGCGCACAGGCTTGAAAGACTTTCTAAAATCACAAAAGAGGATATTATCAGATTTGCAAACGAAAACTACCGGGATAATTATGTGATAGTATATAAGCGAACAGGCGTTGACAATTCCATCGTGAAAGTTGATAAGCCCCCAATTACCCCCATCGAAGTCAACCGCATAGAACAGTCTGATTTTGTTAAGGAAATCCTTCAAAGTGAAGTTCCGGAGATTGAACCTGTTTTCCTGGAGTACGACAGCGACATCCGAAAATTTTTGTTTGCAGGCAGGGTGCCGGTTCATTATATTCAGAATGTAGAAAACGACATCTTCAGCCTTTACTATATTTCCGATATGGGCAATAACCACGACAAACGCTTTGGGCTGGCGATGAATTATCTCCGGTACCTGGGAACATCAAAATACAGTCCGGCCGAAATTCAGCAGGAGTTTTACAAGATCGGCTGTTCCTTCAATGTTTCAGCCAGTGACGACCAGGTCTATGTATCACTAACCGGTTTGACTGGTAATTTTTCGAATGGGCTTGAATTATTTGAACACCTTCTGGCCGATGCCCAACCCAACGATGAAGCTTTGAAAAGCCTTGTTTCCGATGTGTTGAAGCGGCGCAGGGACAATAAACTCTCGAAATCGGCTATCCTATGGGGAGCACTATACAATTACGGGGTGTATGGTGAAAACTCTCCTTACAGAAATATATTAAGCGAAGATGAACTGAACCGTCTGGAGTCGCAGGAACTGGTTGAAATTATCAGGGAGTTAAACAATTACGAACATCGCATACTGTATTATGGAACGTTAGAACAGGATGTATTAAGCCGGTTGCTTCTTCAGCACCACAGGCTTCCGGAGCAATTCACACCCATCCCTGCTGAACAGCAATTTACTGAATTGGACATGAGTTCAACTAAAGTTCTGGTGGTAGACTATGATATGAAGCAGGTGGAAATTGTAATGTTATCAAAATCAGATGGATATGCTCATGAGAATATTCCTGCAATAAATCTTTTCAACGAATATTTCGGAAGTGGAATGTCATCCGTCGTTTTTCAGGAACTTCGCGAAGCCAAGGGTCTTGCTTACAGTGCATATGCAAGTTATTCAATACCTTCCCGACCTGATCGCTCGCATTATATCACATCTTTCATTGGAACACAAAACGACAAACTTCCGGAAGCCATGAGCGGGATGTCGAATTTGTTAAACAATATGCCCGAGTCGGAGCGTAGTTTCAATACTGCCCGCGAAGCTATTGAAGAAAAGATCAGAACTGAACGGATCACAAAATCAAGCATACTTTTTAATTATGAAAGAGCACGGAAGCTGGGTTATGGTTATGATATCCGCAAAGATGTATTTTCGCAGGTGCAAAAAATGAAGTTCGACGATCTGAAATCATTTCAGGAGAAATATCTGAAGGATAAAAATTATCATGTGTTGGTACTTGGTAATCGTAATCAGCTTGATATGAGCACATTGGAACAGTATGGTGAAGTACATTTCCTGGCGCTTGAAGAGATCTTTGGTTATTGATTTCATCATTTTAATTCACAACCGGCGTTTTTATTTATTGCAGTAACTCTATCCAGATGCAAACTGACCACGGGAAAATACATGTACTTCATATCCCACGCTGGTATCCGCATCGCGGCGATCCCATGCTGGGATTATTTGTAAGGAATCACATCGAGAGTTTGCCTGCATCTTTTCATAGCAGTGTCTTATACCTGCAGTTTATTGATGCTCAGGAGAATGATTTATTCATAGATCACCGTTACGTGAACGGTATTTTTACCTGTACGGCTTATATCCGTAAGGCGACAATGGTATTTGCTCCTGTAAATGCAATCATTAATTTATATCATTATTTTGCAGCTTTCCGGCAGTGTTACCGTCTGATTTGCCATCAACAGGGAAAACCTGTGCTCACGCATGTGCATGTGCTTACACGTACAGGATTACTTGCGTTATTAATAAAGGTTGCAAATGATTCACCGTATGTTATAACGGAACACTGGACACGTTACCTGGTTTCTTCAGGTACATACCGGGGTTTTGTCAGAAAATTCCTTACCAGGATTGTCGTCAGGTACTCTGGTGCGATCGTACCGGTCACTGCCAACCTGCGTGATGCTATGATTGCCAGGGGGTTGACCCACAGGAATTATGTTGTAATCCCCAACGTGGTAAATGTTAATAAGTTTAAGCCTGCTGCAAAAACTCCCAAAAGGAGCCGGAAGGTGCTGGTACATCTGTCATGCTTTACCGACAGGCAAAAAAACATTTCAGGGATACTCAGGATCATAAAAAAACTCAGCGAACGGCGAACTGATTTTTTGCTGAAACTAATCGGGGATGGCGAGGATTTTGACCAGATGAAAGAATTGGCAGAAAGCCTGCAACTGACTGGAAGTTTTGTTATTTTTACCGGCCTGAAACAGGATGAAGAACTGGTCAGGCTATTGAGTAATTCCGATCTTATGATCATGTTCAGCAATTATGAGAACCTTCCTGTGGTGATTCTCGAAAGTTATGCCTGTGGTGTTCCGGTTATTTCAACCCGGGTTGGAGGTATTCATGAGCATTTGCACAGTGGATTGGGTATACTTGTTGAGCCCCAGGATGAAGAGCAATTTCTGGAAGCACTCACCACATTTTTAGATAACCCGGATGTTTACAACAAAGAAGAGATCAGGAATTATGCAGTCAGGTATTTCAGCAGGGAAGCGATTGGTAGTGCATATGCGCAGGTCTATCGTGACGTTCTGGCTTTGCATTGACTGTTTTTGAGTTTTACCGTTTAACTTAGTTACTTAAAAACCAATAGAAATGGGAGAAAAGGAAAACACATCAGAAGACAAGAAGTTTCCAAGAAAGTTTTATAAGGAAGAATTGGGGCGACTTCAGGTAGAACTGGTAAGGCTTCAGGATTGGATCAAGGAAAAAGGTCTGAAAGTAGTGGTTATTTTTGAAGGACGCGATGCAGCCGGAAAAGGAGGTGTGATTGCCCGTATTACACAGCCGTTGAATCCACGTATTTGCAAGGTCGTTGCACTTGGTGTGCCTACCGAAAAGGAGAAGACCCAATGGTATTTTCAACGTTATGTTCCTCATTTGCCCGCTGCCGGCGAAATGATTTTATTCGACAGAAGCTGGTACAACCGGGCCGGTGTTGAGAGGGTCATGGGTTATTGCACTGATGAGGAATACTGGGAGTTTCTCCGGTCATGCCCCAACTTTGAGCGCATGTTGATCAGATCCGGGATCATT
This sequence comes from uncultured Bacteroidales bacterium, assembly GCA_964419945.1. GTDB lineage: Bacteria > Bacteroidota > Bacteroidia > Bacteroidales > JAAYJT01 > JAAYJT01. Next base: position 32,299 of record CAYQRU010000024.1, read on the forward strand.
CTTTTAAAATATTGGTTTTCAGTGAGTGAAGAAGAGCAGGAGGCAAGATTTCAAAATCGTCTGAAGGATCCTACGAAAATCTGGAAATTAAGCCCGATGGATCTGGAATCGCGCAACCGGTGGGTTGAATACTCAAAAGCAAAGGATGAAATGTTTTCCTACACTGACACAAAGCAATCGCCGTGGTGGGTGGTAAATGCCGACGACAAGCGCCGCGCAAGGCTGAATACCATTCATCATCTTCTGCATATGATCCCTTATCAAGAATTGCCTCCCTCCATTACAAAATTGCCACCGCGACCTGAAAATAAAGGATATGTGAGAACACCCTTCAGTGACCAGAGCTTAATTCCGGAAGTATACTGAATTTTCATACTTCCGGTTAATTGCAGCGGTGGGAGGGATAAGACTTAATTTGTAAACTCCCAGCAGAGAATTGCTGCTGCTATTGCGGCATTTAATGATTCCGGGCGCCTGATCCCGGCTCCATCCGGAACAGGGGAGGGAATAGTCAGCGGATAAGTAATAAAAGGATGTAGTGAAGGTGAAATTCCATGTGCTTCGTTCCCAATAATAATGATCCCGTTTCTTGTTTTCTTTATTTCTCTTAATGATTTACCTTTAAGTACTGCCCCATAAACCGGCTCCCTGATTTTGCTCAGGATGCCGTAAAGATTTGTATAACATACATTTACCCTTGCTATTGAGCCCATAGTTGCCTGAATCGTTTTGGGATTGAAAAGATCTACTGTGCCTGGTGAGCAGACTACATGTTGAATACCAAACCAGTCAGCGGTTCTCAGAATGGTGCCAAGATTTCCAGGATCATTGATATCGTCGAGCATCAGGACGATTTCGTTGCTTATTGTAACAGGATCAAATTCAGAAAAAGGAATCTGAAAGACAGCAACAGCCTGGTTCGCAGTCTTTTGTGAACTGATACGTATCAGTTCGGCATCTGAAACGGCAAAAGCCTGTATTTTTTTTGATTCGATTAATGAACGGTTATTCTGCAGCCAGCTTTCGTGTGCATACACGCTATGTGCGATAAGCCGGCTATGCAGAAGTTCCTCGATCAGTTTGCTGCCCTCAGCCGAAAACAGTTGTTGTTCTCTTCTGATTTTTTTTATTTGTAATGAGGTAATAAACCTGATTTGTTGTCGGCTTAGCATAAAAAAACCCGGTTTGATAAACCGGGCTAAATTAGTAATTATCCAGTCAGGATTATTCAGCAACCACCTCAAATTTGATGGTAGCTTTAACATCTTTATGCAGGTTTACAACTGCTTCATAGCTGCCTAATTCTTTAATGGAGTCTCCATCAAGTCTGATACGTTTCCGGTCAACGTCAAAATTGAATTGCTCTCTGAGGGCTTCAGCAATCTGGATGGCATTTACCGAACCAAATATCTTACCTGTAGAGGCAGCTTTTGCGCCGATGGTAAGTGTCACTTTGCTGAGTTTTGATGCAAAAGCTTCGGCTTCGCTACGGATTTTTATTTCCTTAAAGGATTTTTGCTTTTGATTTTCTGCATTTACTTTTCGATTGGTAGCGTCTGCAACGATGGCCAGACCCTGCGGGATCAGAAAATTGCGGGCGTATCCATCCTTAACGGTAACGATATCATTGGCATATCCCAGGTTATGAATATCCTGTTTTAAAATAACTTCCATGATTACACCTCCCTTTATTTAAGTAAATCAGCAACATATGGTAATAAAGCAATGTGCCTGGCACGTTTAACAGCCTGGGCAACTTTTTTCTGATACTTGGTAGAAGTACCAGTGACACGGCGGGGCAAAATCTTACCCTGCTCGTTAATAAACTTCAACAGGAAGTCTGCATCCTTGTAATCAATATATTTTATCCTGCTTTTCTTAAAGCGGCAGTATTTCTTTTTTTTGATATCTACGGCTATTGGCGTCAGATATTTTATGTCGGTATTTCCTTGTGTGCTCATTTTTTAACAGTTTTGGTATTCAACAAAATTTTATGCTTCCCCAGCGACGATTTCAGCAGCGGCTTTGGCAGCGCGTTTCTTTTCGTTGTAGGCAATGGCATGTTTGTCCAATGCCACGGTGAG
>CAYQRU010000025.1:0-34264 GCA_964419945.1 uncultured Bacteroidales bacterium
ACACACCCGAACCTGTAGTGCGTTATATTGTGCGTAGCGTTCACCAAATATTGAAAACCCATTTCAATCTTCCCGACGGATTGGCCAGCTGCAATGTAACCCTCTTAGACCCAGCCGGCGGTACACTCACTTTTCCGGCAGAAGCCATCAAATTAGCCGTGAAGGAATTTGCTGAAAAATATGGCGATGCTGGCGTTCATAAGCTCATTAGCGATCACATCCTGCCCGACTTCTACGCCTTCGAACTAATGATGGCGCCTTATGCCATTGGGCATATTAAGATCAGTTTCCTGCTTGAGGAACTTGGCTATACGATGAGGGACGACGAGCGTTTCAAGCTCTACCTCACCAACACCCTCGACATGGAAGACCTGAGCCAGACCCGTATCCCCGGACTCGAAAGCCTCAGCGATGAAAGCCATGAAGCGGGCAAGGTAAAAAAGAACGAGCCGATTTTGGTAATCATGGGTAATCCGCCTTATTCCGCAAACTCAGCGAACTATAACGATTGGACTGAAAAGTTGTTGAAAGACAATATTGACGGTACCCAAAGTTTCTACAAAGTAGATGGAAATTCACTGAATGAACATAACCCCAAATTATTACAAGATGATTATGTGAAATTCCTACGCTTTGCACAATGGAAGATACATAAGGCGGGATGTGGCATTGTCGGGATGATCACCAACCACGGATTCCTGAACAATGTAACTTTCCGCGGTATGAGGCAAAGCCTGATGGGCACGTTCAATGAAATCTATATCACTGACTTACACGGCGACAGCCAGAAAAAGGAAAAAGCTCCCGATGGCGGAACGGATGAAAATGTGTTCGATATCAAAAAAGGGACTGCTATCAGTATTTTCGTAAAGAAGCCGGGCGTAAGAGGCTGCACCATATTCCACAACGACGTGTATGGCCTCAGGCAAACCAAATATGACTGGCTTGATAGCAAAGAATTCAGTCCCGGTAATTATGAGCAGCTTTCACCGGCGACTCCCTGGTATTTCTTCATCCCACGTAACACTGCCGGTATTGAGCATTATAACAAATGGCCAAAGTTGACGGAAATATTTCCGGTTAATTCAACTGGGATTAAGACGCATAGGGACCATTTTGTGATTGGTTTTGATAAAAAGGAGTTGATAAAGCGTCTAGAATTCTTCGGCAGGAAAAATATACCGGACGAAGTTGTCAGACAGACTTTCAATCTAAAGGACAACAGAGATTGGAAATTGTCAAATGCGAGAAGAAGTATTTTTCAGTTAGAAGATCTGGAAAGTATATTAAAGCCCGTCGCTTATCGTCCTTTCGATATTCGCACAATTATTTACTCTGATGATTTAATTGATTGGACCAGAAGAGAAATCATGAATCACATGCTGCGCAACAATTTGGCTATTAATGTAGCGCGACAGGTGAAAGCATCCCCACAGTGGGCACATGCCATGATCTCAAACCGCATCACCGAGTGCTGCTACATCTCCAATCAAACCAGCGAGGTGTGCTATACGCTTCCACTCTATCTTTATCCGCAGGAGAAAAAGAAGAAAGTCATCGTCCAGTCTTTTATGGTGTTTGAACCGGAGCCGGTGTATCGTTCAGAAAAGAAAAAGGCGAATATTTCTGACAGGAATTTTATGACTCTGAAAAGCCGCTATGGTATAGTACCAACACCTGAGCAGATTTTCTACTATTGCTATGCAATTCTGCTCAGTAGCTCATACCGGGAGAAATACAATGATTTCCTGAGAATTGATTTCCCCCGCATTCCTTTCACCAGCAACTACAAACTGTTTCTGCAATTAGCTGAATTGGGCAATGAACTTGCCGATTTACACCTGCTCAAAAGCAAAACCTTAGACCGACCAATTGTGAGGTATTGGGGTCAGGGTGATGACCTGATAGAAAAACCGGTTTACCATACTGACAGTTCCTGCGTGTACATCAATTCCGGTAAATATTTTGAAGGCATCACCCCGGAGATGTGGAATTACCATGTCGGCGGTTATAAAGTGTTGGAGAAATACCTAAAAGACCGCAAAGGCCGTCAAATGAGTGAATCCGACACCTATTGCAAAATAGCCACAGCCATTGCTGAAGCGATCAGAATTCAGAAAGTGATTGATGGGGTGTTTGAAAAGGTGGAGAAAGAAGTCATTGACATGTATCATCTGAAATAACAATCATGTTGAGCTTTGCACAGAAGTTAAAAAAACAAGCATTAACAGTAACCTTATTTCCTCTGGCATCTTATGAAAGCCAAAATTAATTATAGACAGCAAAGACATATTCGTTCATTCATAATGTCAGGTTTGTTCATGGTTCTGGCAATTCTTATCACAGGTTGCTACCACACCCAACAGACTGAAAATAATAAATATGCTTCTGATTTCCAACAGATCCTTGAAAAGGAAATATCCGAAGAAGTGCCTGGCGTACTTGCCTCAGTGTATTACCCTGAAAAAGAGATATTCTGGAGTGGCGCTGCAGGACTGGATGATGTTGCAGCACAAACCCCATTGCAGGCAAAGCAGGTTTTCAGAATTGCCAGCGTTACAAAAACATTCGTGGCGGCAGCCGTTCTCAGGCTTTGGGAAGAGGGCCGGCTGAACCTTGATGATCCCATCAACAAATACATTTCAGCAGAGCACAACAAGATATTGATTGAGGGCGGGTATGATACAGACGCTATCAGCATCAGGAACCTGCTGTATCATAATGCCGGACTGGCCGATCATACCAATTCTCCCCGATATATTCCGGAGGAAGAAATGGATCCAGATTATGTGTGGACGCGAACAGAGCAACTTATTGAACTGGTTACCCGGTTTAAACCCCTGAGCAAACCCGGTGAGAAATTCAGCTATTCCGATACGGGCTATATTCTTCTGGGAGAAATCATTGAAAATCTTACCGGCCAAACACTGAACGATGCCATCCGCGATTTGCTGGATTTTAAAAGGATTGGGTTGCAACATACATATTTTGAGGCGTTTGAACAACATATGGATGAAAATCGCATCCACCAGTATTACCAGGGCTTTGACACCTATGCGTACCATCCCTCACTTGATATGTTCGGAGGCGGCGGCCTGCTTTCCAATTGTGCTGATCTGGCAAGATTCTATAATGCCTTGTTCAATCATGAGGTGTACCACAATGAGTCCACACTGGATACCATGCTTATAGCGGTTCCATATTCCGAAACTCCGGTAATGGATTACATAATGGGCATTTACAGGGTTGGCATCAACGACAAAGAAGCCTTTACCCATACAGGGTTCTGGGGCACACAGGTGATATATTTCCCTGAAATGAACCTCAGCATTGCCACTAATTACAGCCAGCGCTGGCCAAACAGAGGTGTTGCTCCGCTGATTCCGGAGATTCTTGAAGTGCTGAATAGCAATTGATCCTGCCTGCCGGATCTTAATAATTGAAATGGAGGAGCACCTGGAATATCTTCTGCCCCGATTCATTTTCGGCGTCGAGGTAGTGGTGGTTATGATTTGTTTCGTCCTGAATGTAGTAAACCGCAAATTTTTCACCCAACCGGAGTTCTTTCAGGTAGTTGATCTGTAGCATGCAGGAACTGCATTGGTTCAGAATATCAGATGGCAGCGCATCGAAAACATACTCAAGGTATTTGGTATTATTCACATGCTGATTGATGTCAATGTCGGAGTAAACTACCTTACGCTGTGTAAGCATGCTCTTTTTGGCTGGTTCGCTGATCTTTCCGGGAACTTCATCAATGGCAGGGATGAGGCCGAAATCAGGCAGTTTGAACATATTGTGGTTCAGCATCAGCGGCCGCCTGTTATGGCTGTCAATCATCAGCCAGGCTGAGGTTGCCTTACCGATGCATTCCTCATTACCTGAATATATCCGGAAATCACGCAGGGCAAACAGCTTTTCGACTCCTTTTGGCCAGGTTTCGATGAGGATTTCATCGTCAATTCCGACATTGCCGAGCCATTCGAGGATCACCCGCGACAGCACCCAGAAATATCCCTTAGGCATCAGATGCTCATAGCCAAAACCCAGTTCATTCGCGTTCAGACCGGCCACGATCTGCATGAAATTAAACACCGAACTGATCTTGAGCCGGTTGTGGGCATCGGCATCCATTGCACGGACCGGAAAACGATACTGAAAAGGAGACTTATTCATCTCAAAACGAAATTTTTATCTAAGAACCATGCACCTGTCTTATTCAAGTATTATTTTTTGAACACGGCTCGTATCAGAATGCGTCAGGCGAATAAAATACATTCCTTTGGGTTGCCTGCTCAAATCAAGCATGGAGGTGCCTGCTGCCATTTCACCACTCAACATAATTTTACCGGTGATATCTGAAAGCATGAAGGTCGCCGGGTTTGCGAGTTTGAAGTTAATAATCCCTTCAGAAGGGTTTGGAAAGATATCAGTGTTCGGTCCGGGAAATTCTTTCATGCCGGTATTTAATTCAAAAAGTGCTACAAGCGAGGTATGATGATCGGCAGTAAAGCTGTAAGGATTATCCGGCGACACCATTGATCCATTTTCCTGCCATCCGGTAAAAACATAGTTGGTTGCAGCACCGGCTGATAAAGTAACATTGCTTCCATGCGCATAAATTCCTGTTCCTGTGATGTTACCGGCATTTGCCGGTGAAGCCTCTGCCCCGATATTCCATTGTATAAGCTGATGGTTCGCAACAAGAACTCTCGAAGCAGTAATATTGAACTGATAGGGATTATCAAATGAAACCACAATTCCGCCTTCAGTCCAGTTTGTAAACTCATTCCCGTATTCAGGATTGAAACTCACGCTTACCTGGTTACCGTGGATATAGCTACCGTTTCCACTTACCGATCCGGCAGCCGGATGCTGTACTGAGACACTTACACTATGAATTATCGGTGAGAACAAGGCAATGAGATTCCGGTTGGTATACACGTTGAAGGTTACAGGATTGTCCGATGAAACCGGTCCACCCTCAAACCAGCGCTTAAATGTGAACCCTTCAGACGGTATAGCCAGCAGGCTCGCCTGGCTGCCATAAGTATATGATCCGGTACCCTGCACCATGCCGGCAACCGGGGGATTCGCAGTGGCTGTTACCAGGTAATTCACAAGCCTGAAAGAAGCGAAAATCTGATGATCGGCCGTAACATCAGTAAAATGATACTCATAATTGTGTGAACCGCCCGCTGCCTCCACGAATGCACCATCAACCAGCAACGAATCTATCACATAATGCGAATTGCTTTTGACCAGAAAAGAGGCGCTGGCATGCAGTCCGGCGATTATAATCCCTGCCGGAGATATTGTTCCGTTGGCTCCTGCGGTAGCATGAATGGTGAAGACCGGAAGGTTTCCATATCCCGTAATTTGCACATTGTCAATGCAGATACCATGACCAAGGCCGGAACTTGCTTCAAAAGAAAGATAGTAGGTACTGCTTTGAGCTGGTAACCATAATGAAACCTCTGTCCATACCGGAATATCGGTATCATATACTTCCAGGTCCTGCCAGGGTGCATGCGCAACAGATTTGTACCTGATGGTAAGCACATCCTGGAAGTTTTCATCACCCAGGGTGCGCAGGGCGTTTGTAAGAAAGAACTTTAACTCCACAGAATCGTAAGGAGCCAGATTCATTTCCGGAAGCACCAGTAAGGTACGCATTCCGGCATTCTGGGGTTCCTGTGATCTGAAACAGACATTTCTGTTTCCGTTGTATGCTGCTGGCGGATTTGAACCTCCGTTTCCTTGCCCAACCATCCAGTTAATATTTCCACCTGCAAATTCCTGAACCCAGCATGTAGGCAATTCGTCACTTTCTTCAAAACTTTCAGTTAAAGGAAGATGATACAACGGACACAACGTAGCAGTGTGTGCAGGGCGACCGGAAGAGTAGGCCGGAATTTCATCAAAAGCCCAGATTTTGTAAAAGTAGTGGGTTGCCGGATCAAGATTCTGATGCAGAAACATTGTTTCTGATCCGGAATAAAGAACGATGCCGCCGCCCGGAATGCTGTTTCCGGTTTGATAGACCTGGGAGGAAACCGGAGTTCCAAATTCATTGGTCAGCGACCAGGCAATGATCACCTGGTTTCCGGCCGGGTTTAAATTCCAATTAAGCAGGATTTCTTCTGTATTAAGTGCCTGTGCTGAGAACCCTATCGGATTCAGCACGCCGGTGAGGTAATTTTGTGTTTCAAGCAAAGCCTGCCAGGCATTTAACCTGCCGGTTCCAAGAAGCCCTGAATAGTTTGGATTTGCAGCATAATGATTGTCGGTTGAATTTCTCAGAATATCAGCAAGCTGTGCTGGTGTTATCTGACCATATGCATACGATGCAATCAGTGCTGCCACACCTGCCGCATGAGGACAGGCCATGGATGTACCCTGGTAAAAAGCATATCCGCTATTGGTCACACAGCTTAGCACCCCGCCATAAGCTCCCGTAAGTGTTTCACCACCGGGAGCGGAGATGTCAATCCAGTCACCATAATTTGAGTAGTAGGATTTCTGGTCTTTGTTGTTGGTAGCGGCAACCGCAAAAGCACCCGGATAATATGCCGGATAATAATGATCGGAAGAGTTGCTGTTGCCGGCAGCAAAAATAGTAATGCCCCCGTCAATCAGGGCATAGCCACCGCCATTGGAATTAAAATAGTCAATGGCATCGAGCACCGACTGATCGTATACATACGGCGCGGTATATCCCCAACTGTTCTGTGAGATGGCTGCGCCCTGATCGGCAGCCCATATAGGAGCGATATGAAATCCTCCGTTGCCAAACTCATTGAAAACCTGCGCTGACATGAGCCTGACTCCATCGTTGTTGCCGGTTCCGCCTGCGATGCCCGCTACTCCAAGCCCGTTGTCAGTAACTGCCGCAATGGTTCCACCCACATGGCAACCATGGCCTCCGGGAACTACAGTACTGTTGCCCGAAGCAAAGTTAAATCCAATCTGTGGCCACATATTTCCTGCAAGGTCGGGGTGCGAGAATTGAATCCCTTCGTCAATCACAGCTACTATCACGTTTGGATTTCCCCTTTCAAGGGTCCAGGCTTCTACCAGGTCAATATCAGCATCGGGAGTGCCGTTGGCCTGGCCGGTGTTGTGATAGTGCCATTGTTCGTGAAATCGTGTATCGTTGCTTCGAAACAGTTCAAGGTTATTCTTGCCGGAAATCCCGGCAGAGGCAGGTTCTTCAGTATTGTAAACCAATACTTTTTTATACTCAGGTGATGCATGCTCAAGTTCGCTGACAGCGCTGTATTGTAAAGCAATTTCTTTCATGTCGGGTTTGCCGTCTATCCTGAGCCTGTACCACAAATGAAAACCCCAGGCCTTATGTTTTTCTGTGAACTCAAAAGCTGGCGTGGCGAAATATTGTTCCACACTACTGATCCGGTATTGGGTGTTCAACTGATCAATGGAAGGAATATTGAATTGCCAGCTTCCATTTTTGGTCAGTTGCGGTGGAAATTGTTCAAGTTGGCTGGCGTGGACGGCTTTGAATTTTATCAGCAATATACCGTCCTCAATGGCTTCAGAGGGCACGGCAGATAAGTCAATGGGTGGGCGCCCGCCAAATTTGACGTCATATTTTTCACTATGCCCGGCTTCCTGCGATAATACCGGGTTGGAGTAAAGAAATAACAAGACAGGTAAAGCCGGGATCATGAGGGCAGGTCTCAGAAATGCGGAAAGAATTTTCATTGGGGTGTAAGTGTTTCTGGTAGAATTTATTTCAGGCGGCGAAGGTAGTAATTCTGTGTGTTACCCTGTACGCTGGGTTTGCACATTATCTTCCGGATTAAAGATTTTCGCTACATTGCGCCCTCAAATGATCATGGTATGAAATGGCTCGATTACGTTCTTGAATTCTTAAAATCAGTTACCTTACTTACTGTAAGTCAGCTGATCAGCATCTTTGGTGTGCTTTTTATTTTTGGCCTGATCCTGTTTTTGCTTGCCCGCAGTACCCGCCGGGTGTATATGAAATCGGTTGGTACAACACTCGATATTGTGATCACAGGATGGATAGGAACGCCTGTGCATGAGATCGGGCATGCCATTTTTTGCCTGATATTTTTTCATAAAATTGAAAAGATAAAATTGTTTGATCCCGATAACAGTGATGGAACCATAGGCTATGTCATCCACAGCTACGACCGGAAAAACATCTGGCAGCGGATGGGCAATTTTTTCATTGGTGTGGGTCCTGTAATTTTCGGTTCTCTGGTATTGTATGTTGTCATGTTTTACCTGGTTCCCGATATCAGGGGTATTTTTACAGAGATTGAGAAGCACGGAACCGCCATCAATGCAATGGAATTGAGCAACTGGCAGATGGCGTACCAGTCGCTGTTGAATGCTGTTTCCATCACAATAAAGGCATTGGGCAACCCTGCAAATTTTACTGAATGGAAATTCTGGGTCTTCATTTATCTTTCGATGAGTGTGGCATCGCATATGGAATTAAGCCCCACCGACCTGAAAAGCGCACTGGGAGGATTTCTTACCATCGTGTTGATCATTTTTATATTAAACAGCATCGTGCAGTTGATCGGCATTACCGGACTTGCCACACACCTGGGCAGCTACAGCAGGTTTTTCAGCCTCCAGGCCTATATGGGAAGCATCGGTAAGGTGACGGGAGTTGCTACGGCCTTATTCATTTTCGCCATGGTGATCTCGGTCATCAATCTGTTCATTTCGTGGATATTGCTTTCGTTCTACACACTCATCCGGAAAAGGGAGATCATCAATCCATTCTGGGGGTAGTGGAGGAAAGGATTTATATCAGATGAGTTCATTGATTTTCTTTCACGCTCATTCCTACAATTCCGGCCGACAGACTTCATTTCTGGTATTACCTCAATGTATTTTGCACAACTTTACTTGGATTGTTTTCAGTGCGTGATTTTTCATTTTCTCATCCTGCTAATACGAAAGCCGTTGTATTGTCGTTTATTCCGCATAACTGCAGAGGTGATTTAACTATTTTCCGGCGGTAATGAATCATTTCAATCATCAATAGCCTGTGAACTTTTTTTACAACGTCATGCAAGTAAAACATTCCAAATTACTGATCCTGTTCACATTCATCATATTTTCGACCCAGGCGGGTGCATTTTTCAGCGGTGTTAGAACCTATATTGAACCGGATATTGAAACCTGCCCTGAAGAAGATGTGCTGATACCTGTTGAATATTACAGCGATTACCAATATACTGTGGATTCTTTTACCCTGGTGCTTGATTATGATCCCGCTGTGCTACAATACCTTACCTATTTGAACGTGCAGCCTGCACTGTTAAGTTTTGGCACTTTTGAGCTCGATCATTTTGCAGGCCGCATCACTATGACTTATAAAAGCGATAGCCTTCCGGCAAAACTCGGAACCGGTACGCTTGTTACCTTACGTTTCAGGCCCCTTTCAGGCAGTACGGGGCTAAACTGGTATCTGCCAGGTTGTGTGTATTATATGCCCGATCAAAGTCCGGATATGGTATATGAAAACGGGAATGTGGAAATACTGCCCCGTATGTTTATCAACATGATTCAGTTACCTGAAGAAATCTGTCCGACCGATACGGCCAGTGTGTATGCGAATGTTAGCGGGGGAACGCCGCCATATCAGTACAAATGGGAAGGTTCACCCCTGCAGCCACTGAGCGATACAATAGCCCGCAACCTGATTGCCTACGAAAATTACAAACTGATCATTACCGACAGCAAAGGATGTAAGCATGATACTACTTTCTCAGTAAAAGTCAGGATTTTGAATGAAGTGAAAATCACAGCCACACCTGATACTGTTTTTATTTCCAACCCAAACGTGACTTTTTCCGTTGAGAATTTATCCGATCCCGCCATCATCAATTACTTCTGGCGTTTTGGCGACAACGATTCTATCAATACCCCCAATCCCGAAATACCCCACTTTTATTTCGGAGCCAAAGAATACGCAAAGCAGGGAGGCAAAGATTATGAAGTCACATTGACTATCACCAACGAATTTGGGTGTGATACCACCCTGACCTACAAAATCCTGCTGATGGAAGCGCCTGTATTTGTTCCCAATGTATTTACGCCCAACGGCGATGGCGCCAACGATGAATTTAAAATCGTGATGAAGGATGACAAAAACAAGATTATCAGCTATGAGTATCTGCGGCTGGAATTGTCAGTGGTGAACCGTTGGGGCAGGAAAATATATACCAGCGATAACTACCAGAGCGACTGGAAAGGCGATAATGCTCCGGATGGGGTGTATTTTTATGTGCTCAAAGCCATCGGATATTATAAAATTGATACCTACAAAGGTTCGGTACACATCCTGCGATAAGTCGATATAGAAATTCTGCACAATCCACAAAAACAGCCTTCTCCTGCGGTTATTGTTATTCCCGGGGAAGGAGGTAATTCTCCAACAAGATTTTCAAAGCGAGCCTTACGCAACTACATCTTTATCTTGGATAATTTCTTCACCGATGTAACACTGGAAGAGTCTGGCTATCGTAATGACATCTTTTTCACAATACCGGACAATTCGTTCAAGGTTATTGTCCTGCCAGTATACTTGTGCCACATCACTCCCTTTTATGTCGTCTTTTGGTGTTTGGATTCCGAATGCATGTGCCAGCAATTCGAGAGATGTATAACTCTTGTAATCCCCGAAACGCCATAGTTCCATAGTATCAAGATGAGGGATTTCCCAGGGTTTCTTACCTGCCAGGTTGAGCAGGCCGGGAAGCCTGATTCTGTTGATCAGCATGCGTCTGGCAATATATGGAAAGTCGAATTCCTTGCCATTGTGCGCGCAGAGGATACGATTTGATTTGAAGAAGTTTTTGTTAAGCAGGTTCGCAAAGTCTTCAAGAAGCAGTTTTTCGTCGTGCCCGGCAAATGATTTTATCCTGAACTCAAGATTATTAAAATATCCAACCGAAATGCAGATAATTCTTCCGAATTCAGCATAGATGCCAGCCCTTTGATAGAGATTCTCCGGGTTATCGTTTTCAGATTGTTTGATTCGCTCGGATTTGTGATCCCATAAAACCTTCATGACTTCCGGAACCTCCTGGTAAGATGCATATTGCGGTACCGTTTCTATATCAAGAAACAGTATGTTTTGTTTGTTTATGTTTTCAAGCATAGTGCAATAAATTCGTTTTCCAATAGTAAAGTCAAAAATTCTCAATGAGCCTGCCCCGGTATTCATGAAAGTAATATTTTCTCCATAAACACGGTTGACATAGGTTATTTACATAGCTGTTAATCAATGGTATATCTTATATAACCAGGTGATTCGTAACCCTTTTGCAAAGCGAATTCCGTGATACCTCTTTCATTCTGCCTATCTAACCACATGGGTTTATTCTCTTGTTATTCATTTTGATTTTACACGGATTCAGCTTATTCATTTTTTACGGGCAGAAAATATCCTATTTCAGCCATTTGTCCAGCCATCTGAAAAATTCGTTCTGCCAAAGCACTGCATTTTGGGGTTTAAGGACAAAATGTGTTTCTTCGGGAAAAATCATGAGCCGGCTGGGAATGTTTCTCAGTTGTGCGGCATTGAAGGCTTCCAGCGATTGGGTGTAAGGAATGCGGAAATCGTAACCACCATGGATGATCATGATGGGGGTATCCCAATTGGCAATAAAACGATGTGGTGAAAATCCATAACTTTCAGGTGTGGGTTTTTCCCAGAAAGGCCCACCGAGATCGTAATTTACAAAAAAATACTCCTCAGTTGAGCTGTAAAAACTTTCAAGGTTGTACATACCGCAATGAGCAATAAAAGCTTTAAAGCGTTTCTGATGATTACCGGCCAGCCAGAAAACTGAAAAACCGCCATAGCTTGCACCAACGGCTCCTAAACGGTTTTCGTCCACCCATGGTTCTTTTGCCACATCGTCAATGGCTGAGAAATAATCCAGCATATTCTGCCCACCATAATCCCTGCTGATCTGGTCGTTCCATTCCTGCCCGAAAGTGGGGAGACCCCGCCGGTTTGGTGCAACAACAACATAATCATTAGCGGCCATCATCTGGAAATTCCATCGGTATGAAAAGAATTGGCTGACAGCACTTTGTGGTCCACCCTGACAGTATAGCAGGGCAGGATATTTCTTTGTCCGGTCAAATCCGGGAGGAAGGATCACCCACACAAGCATGTCTTTTCCATCGGTCGTTCGAATCCAGCGCTTTTCAACACTCGCCAACTTAACACCGTCCAGTAATTCAGAGTTGGTAAAACTAAGTTGTTTTTCAATATTATTGGTTGGATTCAGACTGAAGATTTCAGTCGGCATGCCCATGGTCATCCTGGCTCCAATCAATACATCGCCTGCAAGAGCAATGGCCTGGTAATCATGGTCGCCTTTGCTGATCTGGTTCATTCTCAGATTTGCCACATCGAGTGAATAAACCTGATAAGTTGCCTGGATACCACTGATAAAGTAAAGCGTCTTGCTGTCTGAAGACCATGCGAAACCTGAAGAACTCTGGTCAAATCCTATCGAATAGTCCCGGGTGGTTTTTGCGTTAAAATCATGTATCATAATTCGTTGTTTATCAGCTTCGAAACCAGGAGTCGCCATACTGTGCCATACCAGTTTACTGCCATCGGGAGAAAAAACCGGATCCTGGTCATAACCTGGATTGTCAGCCGTAAGGTTAAGGGTTTGCATTGTATTAATATCATAAATATAGATATCGGAGTTGGTACTGATGGCATAGTCCTTGCCTGCCAGCTTTTTACAGGTGTAGGCAATTTTGCTGCCATCGGGACTCCATGCAATCTGTTCCATGCCACCATTTGGCATTAAGGGGCTGTCCCACCGTTCGCCTTGCATGATGTCTACTGGTTCTCCCAATCTTCCATACTGATAAGGTGCAATAAAAATATGAGAATAGGAATAGTCGTGCCATTGGTTCCAATGGCGGTACATCAGATCATCAGCGATAATGACATCGGCTTTCGGCAGGTGGGGATACATATCAAACGGGCTTTGATCCAGTTTTACATCCTTGATGAAAAGAACATGCTTCATATCTGGAGAGAAAGCAAAGCCATTTATTCCGCCTTCAATGCTGGTCACCTTGTGTAGGTTGCTGCCATCGGGATTCATTTCCCATATCTGCAGTGTTCCTGATGCGCCGCTTAAGCAGGCAATTGCTTTTCCATCCGGACGCCAGATGCCATTAAAGCTGCTTGATTCCTGAGAAGTAATTTTTTGGGCTTTTCCTCCAGCAACAGGAAGCACATAAAGGTCACGTTTACTTTTATTTTCTTCTAGATTGTAATAGGTGATGCCATACAGAATAGTTTTCCCGTCAGGCGAAACCTGTACGTCACTTACACGGCCTAATTTCCACATCAGTTCAGCAGTGAACCTTTCCTGGTTCCTGGCAGAAAATCCTAATGAGAGCATAACAATCGCAAGGATCAAAGATTTTTTCATAGGAGTAGGATTTTTGTGAATCATGAATTTCTGCGAAAGTAAAAAAAACTTCAGTTATGAAAACTGTCAGATGCTATTTCCTGGAAGCGTGTCTTCCTGTCAGTTGGTTTTACTATTTTTGCAACCCGGATACAAATCTCTTTGAATGGCATCATTTATGCCTGTACCGGCACACGGAATAATTACAAATTAAACATATAATGCAAAATCAAAATGAAAAAGTAAAATGCCTGATCATTGGCTCAGGCCCGGCAGGCTATACGGCAGCCATTTACGCTGCCCGTGCCGATTTGAAACCCGTGATGTACCAGGGCCTGCAACCTGGCGGACAGTTAACCATCACTACCGAAGTGGAGAATTTTCCAGGTTACCCCGATGGCAAAACCGGACCCGAAATGATGGAGGATTTTAAAGCTCAGGCCATGCGTTTTGGTACCGATACACGCTGGGGACTTATTACTGAAATTGATTTATCAAAACGGCCTTTCATCGCCAAAGCCGACGATGGAAAAATGCTGGAAGCTGAAACGATTATTGTTGCCACCGGTGCAACAGCCCGCTGGCTTGATCTGGAATCTGAGAAAAAATATAATGGATTTGGTGTATCGGCATGTGCCACCTGCGACGGATATTTTTTCCGTGGCAAGGTGGTTGGGGTTGTGGGGGGAGGTGATACAGCTGCCGAAGAAGCAACCTATCTATCGAAACTTTGCAAAAAAGTATACCTGATTCACCGCCGCGATGAACTCAGAGCTTCAAAAGCCATGCAGGCCAGGGTTCTTAAAACTCCAAACATCGAACCTGTATGGAACCATACGGTTAAAGAAGTGCTTGGCGATGGCAAGGTAGTGAATGGAGTATTATTACAGAGTACAAAAGATGGCATTGAAAAAAAACTTGAAATTGACGGATTGTTCATCGCTATTGGTCACACGCCTAATTCTCACTTATTTAAAGGTCAACTGGAGATGGACGAAAACGGATATCTTAAAACTGTTCCTGGAACTACCACCACCAATATTCCAGGAGTTTTTGCTGCTGGCGATGTGCAGGATCATATATACCGTCAGGCAGTAACAGCAGCCGGTACAGGTTGCATGGCAGCCATAGAAGCCGAGCGTTGGCTCTCGGCGCAGGAGTAACCAGTTCACAATTGAAAACGCCACCCTCCTCGTCTTTTTTATACCAGACTTCAGTGGGTGGTGTTTTTGGTATTATTTTTATCAGACTTTATTCATCTTTCAGACAACGAACTGACAAGCCTTGCTGCTTTTCATTTGCACCACGATAGATATAATGCATATCATAGCCAAGGTTATTGTGGTATGCCCTCATGGGTGTTTCTTCCAGCCCCACCCACCAGGAACCGTACCAGCCTCGATTAGAGAAATTATTATCTTCCCATCTCAGTCCTCCTGGCAATCCTGTAAAGTTACTGGTATTGTTTGCGTTGGTATTCGGAAATTCCCATCTTGGGTGAGAATCAGGGTCTGTGCGAGTGCTTTTCATTTTGCCACCTGCTGGTTCCCATCCTCCTAAAAAATCAATCAGTTCGGTCCAATCATCGAAATCAGCTAAATGCCAGCCTGATGGACAGGCTGTCATGGCTGCAGGCCAGTTGTAAAGTACACCATACCAGGAATAGTTTTCATGCATTCGGGCTTCTGTCACATCAAATCCCTGATATCCGAAAACATAATAACAATTTTCAGTGTATGATCCAACTAACGAAGGACTTACTGACGGAAGGTACGCAAGGTTCTGTTTCATCCAGCATTGGTCTCCGATCAGCACTGTACTGTAAACATTTCCGTCTCGGAGGTCGGTCATATCATCCCCGCATGCCCATGGAAGTATAGGTGAGGCAAAAAGATTGCCTGATGTATCAATCCTGATTGCATATTTCTGCCCGTTGTCATCGGTGAGTGTCAATGCATTTGCATGGGTTGAATTGAAAGCATAAGGCACACTCAATAATTGGCTGGTACCAGTGATCATGTAATTTGATCCGCCATCGGGATCTGCTTCTACTTTGATAAAAAAGGGACCGTTGTTCCAGTCAATCAATGAAAAAATGCCTTGGAGCACATTTCCCTGGCCGACGACAAAACTTACCAGGCCATTTGCGTTACTAAACGGAGTATGAGTCTCGGAATATACTTCAGTACCGTCAACAGTTCCCTGGAGTATAGTAATTCTGATGCCAATGGTGGTATTGCTGTTCAGTTGACCGGCAGCATCTCTGATTACTGCCTGGTGAGTAATCCCTTGCGGTGCCTGCGAAAAAGCGCATGCACATACAAGACTGAGCGTAAAGAGACAAGCAAATTTTTTCATAAGTAATTGTTTTAAAAGGTAGATAGATACATTTATTTAAGGTTGTTCCTTTGCTAATTTGTTGACAATGAAATAATAGTTGTTTTTTATTACATCGTTAAATATCATCTCTGTTCATTGAAAGATGCCTGCATGTAGGCTTGTTAAAGGATTTCGGCGTTTGATGTTCCGTGGTCTGCGATCAATGCTCCATTTTTGACATTCCTGGCTGCTGATTTATTTATTGACGTTGTTGCGTACCTGCGGGATTGTATTTCAAATCCTGTGCGTTCCATAAATTACGGGTAATAGGATTCTAATTAATCCATCAGGAGTTGTTGATGGTAAAACACTGGATCTTTCCCTGTTTGACAATTAAATCCTGCCTGGATATCAGTCTTGCATGTCATTGTTTGATTAATTTTCCGGTACCTGCTTCATTACTTTTATACACACGAACCAGATACATCCCGGGTTGCATTCCGTACAGGGTGAAGGTATACAGTCTTTCAACTGGCAATTGTTTAGTCAGGATCAGATTTCCCTGAGCATTGTATAATTCAACATGCAGTTCGGAATTACCTTTAAATTCAAGCAGTTCAAGAGTAAAATCCCCTGTGGTAGGGTTTGGATAAATTCTGAAAAATGATGATTCTCGTTCCGGACTGCCGTTCTTATGAATCATCGGAGGTTCTGCAAAATCAGCAGTCAGCATACCCGGCTGGTAACTGCACCAAACCGTGGATATGTAAGCATGTAATGAACCTCCCGCTTCAACGGATACTCCTTCTCTCATCAGTATGTTCTGACCGGCAATAATGTCGGCATGGGCACCGGATTCTACAATGAAGTGTTTTCCGTTCCCGGCCATAATAACCGTTTCGGTGGCGTCAAAACAAACGGGAGGACCAGCCGTAAGTATCATATCCGGAATTTCAAGCACCTGAGGCACGCTGTACCAGGATTGCTGAATTCCAAGGCTTACACTGCCATGAGCAGAAGAGTAAGTAAGATAATCTGTCTGGCCGATGGAAAAACTCATCGAGCCTCCAGGCCCGGTAGCATCTCCCCCTGCGGCAACGCTGCCCTGCTGAGAGTGTGCAGCATAAAAGACAAACAGGCTCAGGGAACATGTAAATAACAGGAGTTTGTGGTTTTTCATGAGATTTACTGTTGATGTAACGTAATAATAAGACAGGATTATATAATGATTTTAAGAATGTAAGACAATAATTATCAGATAAAAGCAAAAAATATGATGGGGTGATGATCCTGATTTTAACAATATCACATTGCAAAGTTACTACAAGAACGTACGAATTGTTCAGTAAAACTGATTTTTTTTAAACAACTGCCGGTACATGAAAATTTTGATCAGGTTGTAGCCGAATTAATCACAACATTAAAAGCTGCATTATCATGACTATAGTGGTTGTACAATGAATTTACAGAACCACAGGAAGAGCATTGAGTTTTATGCATGGGGGTACTAAAACGCCCGGACCGCTCTGATTAACCTTGCATCAGTTTTGTTGTAATTACTGGCATTTCCGTTTGAAAAGGCCACAAAAAAAGCATTGGATGCGGAATTTTCTGTGCTCGACCAATAATAAGCCGTTGAAGACAACAGTGCATGACTTCCTGCACGCAACGCCCGGTTCGCATGAAACCGATGATGCCACAAAATACTTAATTCATCCACGGATGGCAAATACCAGTTTTCTCCTAAATTACTTATGATCCAGTCTTTTGCCGGGCTGTTGGTCATCAGCGTAAAATTATAAGAACCGTCTTCAGTCCGGTCAGCATATACCAGGCTTGTTATGTCCTGCCACTGGGCTGTGGTTTCAGTTTTTGAAACGATAAGGCCGTGTTGCTGCCCGGCGCTGTCATAATAAACATAATAAACAATACCACCCAGGGTGTCCTGCCCTGGAAAGTACCCGGAAACCAGGCAATCAGCCGTATTTGCATGCAAAGCATAGGGTACATCCTGAAGTTCACTTATACCACTGATCGTATAATTTTCCTGTCCTGACGGGTCGGCTTCCATTTTTATGAAGAATGGCCGTTGTGACCATGCGATCTGGTCAAAAGAGCCAGTGGCTGCAACGCCCTGTCCAATTATAAAACAGATCAAGCCATGGGCGTTGCTTACAGGAAAATGCTTTTCAATAAAGATTGCAGGATTATTTGCAGATCCCTGTGATATACTGATCCTGATACCTACAGTTGAATTGATGACAAGCTCTCCTGCTGCATCACGTATGGTAGCCTGGTAAGAAATTCCGGGATATTCCTGAGAATCTGTGCAATATGCCAATATTATTAGAATGGTTGTAAGAATATGCTTTTTCATGGTTAGCTGGTGTTTGTTGAGCAAAACCGTTAAAAACTGAAGGTACTTTTAACCTGGAAAGTCTTTATTGGATTTTATTTCTTCATCAATTAGAAAATGTGACAATTTTTACAAAATTACCAACTTAATAATCAACAAATGAGGCAAATGTATTATCGTAACGGTTTTTTAGATAAACGTCAGTGTTGGATAGATAAACGTTTGGCTGATATCGTGTAGCTTCAGGGATGAGCATACTGATCCTTAATAATCAGCCAGTTCATGCAAGGTAGCATATCTTCATGATCTGAATCTCCGGGCAGATTGAGGTACATGTATTAACCAAACCGGACAATTGCAGTTGGGGAAGCGACAGCAGGGAAAGCTTGAAACCATTTTAACGGTTCTTCGCTATTATCTCTTTCTGAACTTTGATTTTTTATCTTTACCAGAGGATTTATAATCATTTGAACCGGTAAAAAAATTTTTTCTGCGTTTTTTCTTATTACCTGCTGCAGAATCATGATCCTTATAATCAGCTTTATAACGCCTGCCCTGTGAGGGTGCCTGGTCTTTTTCACTGGCTATATCAATGTGCACACGATGAGGATTTTGATTCTCATTGGCGAACGAACGTTGCAGAAGGGCCACGGAATTACTGTCAACATCCACAAAGGAATAGGCGTGCATAATATCAATGCGTCCGATTTTAATATCACGTGTATGGGTTATTTCATTGATAAGGCTGATGATGTGCTGTGGTGCAATCTTATCTTTCCGACCTATGCTGATAAACATCCTCTGATAACGTATGCCTTCGCTTTTTGTTTTTTGCGACTCATTTACGTTCAAATCAGGAGCATCACGATAATATTCCAGGAAACGGTTGAATTCGAGTGATACAAATCTTTTGATGATCTCTTCCCGGTCCATCCATTCCAGTTTACGGTAAATCACTGGCAGGAAGGAGTCAATTTCACTATGATTCAGTTCCACGTTTTCCATGCGGTCAATATGATGAAAGAGTTGTTTTTCGCAGACCTGGACACCGGTAGGAATCTTCGCCATGGCAAACTCGCGTCCTATCTTTTTCTCAATCATTTTGATTTTGAACTTTTCTTTCATATTGATAATTGAGATACAGATTCCGGTTTTATCGGCCCGGCCGGTTCGCCCGCTGCGATGAAGATACGCATCTGTTTCGTCGGGCAGGTTATAGTTGATCACATGTGTCAGATCATTCACATCAAGTCCCCGGGCAGCCACATCAGTTGCTACCATCAATTGAAGGGTACGGTCGCGGAAACGTTTCATCACATGGTCGCGCTGCGCCTGACTCAAATCACCATGTAAGGCATCAGCATTGTATCCGTCACGGATCAGTGAATCAGCAATTTCCTGAGTTTCAGTCCGGGTTCTGCAGAAAACAATTGAATAGATACGGGGATAGAAATCGGCAATACGTTTCAGGGCAAGATATCGGTCTTTGGCCTGAACCATATAATAGATATGTTTTACGTTCTGAGTACCGGTATTTCGCTGGCCTACAGTCTTTATCACAGGCTTCTGCATGTATTTTGCCAGAATACGTTCCACTTCCTCCGGCATAGTGGCAGAGAAAAGCAATGTATGTTTATCAAAGGGTGTAAATTCAAGGATTGTATCAACCTCTTCCTGAAAACCCATGTCAAGCATCTCATCTGCTTCGTCAAGAACTACCCAGGAAACAGCATTAAGATCAACCTTTTTACGCCTGATCATATCGTTAAGCCTACCCGGTGTTGCCACAATAATTTGAGGAACTGAAGCAAGCTGCTTCAGTTGGGTCTCAAAACTTGCTCCACCGTACACAGGCACAATCTTAATTCCCGGTAAAAAAGCAGCATAGCTTTGCAGATCGCGGGTAATCTGCATACATAGTTCGCGGGTAGGACAAAGGATAAGTGCCTGGGTGCAGGGTAATCCCGGGTCAATGTATTGCAGCAATGGTAAACCGAAAGCCGCTGTTTTACCGGTTCCGGTTTGTGCAAGTCCTACCACGTCGCGGGGTTGTGTAAGCAGGAAAGGAATCACAGCTGATTGTACTGGCATGGGTTCTTTGAACCCGAGGGCATCAACCGCTTTAAGCAGTTCTGGTTTCAACCCCAGTTCTTGAAAAGTTAGCATAAAAGGATTTGGAAATTGAGCTGCAAAGGTAATTTATTTTATTCAGGTGCAACGATTTGCACCATTTCTGACTTTTAATTGATATTTTTGCGAATCGTTGAAACACCTGAATAATGAAAAGGAACGTGTGTATTCCATTGTTGCTGCTTTTTTTCAGCGGAGTTTTCGGACAAGGCACAAACCGGTTCGAAGCAGTGGTGCTTGGTTGTGGTGGCGGCCTCGAAGATCATAATTTATCTGCTGTGTTGCTTGGAGAAGAAAACAGCGGAGAATTTCTGTGCCTTGATGCCGGAACATTGTACTCAGGAATCAATATTGCATTGGGATTGAACAATTTCCCCTGGTTCAAACCATCTGCTGATGATTCGTTGATGCCTGCCGCAAGAATACTTCGTAATCACATCAAAGCTTATCTTATCTCTCATGCTCATATTGATCATATTACTGGCCTCGTGATTGCCTCACCCGACGATATTTCAAAACCTGTTCTTGGATTACCACCCACCATTGAGGATATTGTCAACCACGTTTTTAACTGGCGACTATGGCCAAATTTCGGCAATGAAGGAAAGGAATTTTCAATAGGTAAATATCAGTACATCAGGCTTGAGGAGGCAAAAGAAATGAAAATTCCCGGAACCTTTTACTTTGTTACAGCTTTTGCGCTGAGTCATAGTAATCCCTATCAGTCCACTGCCTTCCTGATCAGAAAAAACGACAGCTATATATTATATTGTGGTGATACAGGTGCCGACGCCGAGGAGGGAACACATAACCTGGAAATACTATGGAAAGCAATTGCTCCTTTGGTAGCTTCAAAAAAACTGAAAGCTGTTTTTCTCGAATGCTCCTATTCAAATCAGCAACCTTCCGGTCAAATGTATGGGCATTTTAATCCACGTCTGCTAATGGAAGAATTGCACAAACTGGCTCTTCTGGCTGATGAAGCAGGTTTCGCACAGGCACTGGGAGGCATGGACCTGGTGATTACACATATCAAGCCATCTATTCGAGCCGGTTCAGATGAAAAAAAAATCATTGCCAGCGAATTGGAAGCAGGCAATGATTTGGGATTGAATATTATAATTGCGCGTCAGGGCGAGAGGATTATATTCTGATCCTATAAACCCAGAATTTCATAATTAAATTTTCGCGGATTAATACACATCACCGGAATTTGTGAAGTATTGAACAGCATGTCTTCATCATAGCTGCCTAAAATAAATTTCGAGAAACCTTTATCCGGGTTGGTCATGATCATGATAAGGTCGGCATTTCCGGCAGTGGCAAAATCAATGACGCGTTTGGAGAAATTTCCACCTTTGCCTGCAATATTCAGGCTGTGAATAACATCATTCTTATCAAAATACCCGGAGATTCTTTCAGCAGCTGATTTAACTTCCTCAGCAGGGTCGTTGGGCAACAAGAGTTGTATCGTTGAACCGAATTGCTTGGCCATATATACGGCCCATTTTGTTTTTTCCCACGGACCGGCCTCGCTTGTAATCGGAAGTACCACAGTTTTATATCCTTTGTCAAAAGGCCTTTTTTGAACTACGATCACAGGGCAGGGTGAGGATGTAACCACCTTAATGGCAAAACTTCCCGTAAGGTGTTGCATTCCTACCTTGCCATGGGTGCCCAGGTACATCAGGTTAGCGCCTGAATCCTGCGCAACTTCAGGAATTACTTCAAAGATGGAGCCTTCTTTTGTCAGGTACTCGACCCCGACATGGTATTTGTCTTTTAAATCAGAGGCCAGGCTGCTAAGTTTTTGATCAACAGCTTCAGTAGTAAGATTTTCTTCCTTAAGGTAGGCCTTGGTTTCTTTGTTGATGACATGAAGCAATACCACCTTATATTTGAGCGAGTGAGCTGCTTCGGCAGCTTTATTGGCAGCATTGGCACACACTTCCGAGAAATCGGTGGGAACCAGGATAAGGTTGTTCATTTTATTGACGTCCATGATACAGGGCTTTTGGTGAATGAATTTTTAGAACAATTTATGGGTTTTAGACCGAACAAAAGTAGTAAAAATTCCAAAAGTCGCAAGATTAGTTAAAAAATAGCAGAGCAGATTGAACTCACATGTGCTATCCTTTCGATAAGTTTTTCATTTTTAACAAATATCTGAACTCTTTGAGGATGACTCCGGGTGTTGCATCTGATCCATCAAAACTTTGCCGTGAGATTTCTTTCAACCGGTGCCTTGTCCGGATCTTTAATTCCCCATCGGGGAAAAAGCTGTTGAGTACCTGCAGCATTCCCAGCAATTCAATTATCAAGCGTAATCTCAAACCTGGTTCGCGACCGTAAATCAACACCCGGTCAAGGGACCGTATGAAGGGCTTAAGTTTGTCAGCCCTGATCACACGATATCGTTTACCCCAATTTATTCCAAGCCATTCAACAGGCTCAATGCCAATTTTGTGTATTAAAGAAAGGTGTTTCAATTGTATGCGGTAATATTTATTCGCATTTATCGAAAGCCCGTTCATAATCACTGAAAATTTTTTCCCATTCTTTTCAACGAGTTTATTAAGTACTTCGGTCAGCAGTGGGTCACTTGTTTCACAAAGAGTTGCCTCAATATATCCGTTATTGATGCGGAAGCGTCCCTGCAAAAACAAGTCAAAAAGTGCGGCTGCGAATACCATGTACCCCATCAGGGTGCTTTTTCTCATCCATCCTTTTTCAGGATGAATGCATAGTAGGATTAACTGGTCTTTAATCATTTCTGTTTCCATCATATAAAGGGGGAATGTCATCATTAATAATTTTTGTCACAGTATTAAAATTTGCAGAATTTTTAAAGACTGCCTTACACACACTCATTCTGTTTACTGACCCTTCTGTGATGATATGCTGCAACATGATCACTATGGATTTCCTGTATTCCGTATGGTTCAGCCCGGCTTTTTGGATTCATCAGTACCGGGATCAGTGCTTTTAATCCTCCCGGACTCTTTAAGCGCCTGGTGTAATATCCACTCAATCTGCCCGTTGATGCTACGAAATTCATCTGCAGCCCATTTCTCAAGCTTTTCCATTGTTTTTGGATGAAGCCTCAACACAAAAGGTTTCTTTTTATCCATTCCGTTTAATTATTGGTGCAAGGTTCCTGTGTTTATCACAGGGCTGGCATCCTTGTCAGAGCACAACACAACCATCAGGTTGCTGACCATAGCAGCTTTCTTTTCTTCGTCAAGTTCAATGATCTGCTTTTGCGACAGTTGTTCCAGTGCCATCTCAACCATACTGACAGCGCCCTCGACGATTTTCTGTCGTGCGGCAACAATTGCCGAAGCCTGTTGTCTGCGAAGCATTGCTCCGGCAATTTCTGAAGCATATGCCAGGTACGCAATGCGCGCTTCCATCACATGAATTCCGGCAATCTCAAGTCGCTCGCGCAACTCATCTTCAAGTTGTTGATTAACTTCTTCGCCACCTGAACGAAGAGAAATTTCAGCCTGTTCATCATCGAAATTATCATATGGATAAGCTCCTGCAAGTTTGCGGATCGCGGCTTCACTTTGTATATCCACAAACCGGATGTAGTCGTCCACTTCGAAAGCAGCTTTAAAAGTATTTTCCACCTTCCATACCAATACAATCCCGATCATGATCGGATTTCCGATTTTGTCATTCACTTTGATAGGGTCGCTGTTCAGGTTACGGGCACGTAATGATATCCTTTTACGTATGTAAAAGG
Organism: uncultured Bacteroidales bacterium; assembly: GCA_964419945.1. Taxonomy (GTDB): domain Bacteria; phylum Bacteroidota; class Bacteroidia; order Bacteroidales; family JAAYJT01; genus JAAYJT01. The sequence goes on from CAYQRU010000025.1 coordinate 24,017, forward strand.
GATTGATCCAGTAAAAACCATTTTTCTTCAGGGTTCCGTGATACTTTCCAAACAGAACTAACACGCAGGATTCATTGGGATTCACAATCTGCAATCCAATCCAGCAAAAAATATCCACAATCAGGATCAGAAGCCACCAGAAATTCATTGTTTCAAGTGCCAGCCACACCGGGCCTATGAGCAATCCGAGGGATATTACTGCACCGGCATATCCCAAAACAGGTGATAATTTTTTTTCTTTTTCCATTGTTGTAATTTTTTGATATTAAAATGATATTGCAAAGGTATTATAATAAATCATTTTGTCAACAGGTTTCCTGAAAAAAAGTTATGAACATGCAATATATTGTATACCAGTATCCTGAATGTTACAGAAACAAAATATGTGACCATCAAAGGATGCTTATTCAATCCTGAAGAATACATTTTCTTGCATAAAAGTTCGAAATCCATAAAAAATCAGTTCCTGATGATGGGATATTGACAAGGGGTGTTGCAGGGCGGAAAAGGCAAAATCCGGATCGCATCACATGTTTGCCGTTGTTCTGTCTAACTAAATCCCTAATTTTGCACCAATTAAAATCCGTAGATGTATGACAATACTTATTCTAAACGGACCCAATCTGAACCTGACGGGTGTGAGAGAAACTGAGATTTATGGAATCAAGACATTTGAACAACTTTTGCGCTTTTTACAAGTCGCATATCAGGAGGTGAATTTCGTTTATTATCAAAGCAATATTGAGGGACAACTGATTGATAAGCTGCATGAATTTGGCTTCTCAGCTTCAGGCATTATTCTGAATGCCGGTGCTTATTCTCATACTTCCGTTGCTATCGGTGATGCGGTAAAAGCCATTAAAACACCGGTAGTGGAAGTGCATTTGAGCAATGTTTTTGCACGGGAAATTTTCAGACATACTTCCTGTATTTCTCCCTGGGTCAGAGGATATATCTGTGGTTTTGGCATGTATGGTTATGTACTTGCCACCGAAAGCATAATTCACCGGTTTGAGTTACCGGCAATTAATTCGTGAATGCAGATTTTTGCAGGTCGCTGAATTTCTTTTTCTTACGGATAAAGTGTTCCACAACTATGTTTTTTTTGTAAATACAGGGAACATTTACCTGGAAGATTCTCTTTCTTTTTCTGATCTGCGATTTGTAATTAGCCAGAAAATACCATTGGGCATGGACAACTGCTGTAAAGTCGGCAAAGCCTCCCTGAAACAGGAATTTAAAAGCTGCGATGAAGTCGAGAAACCATCTGGTAATAAATACATATGCAATGCGCTCAGCAGGAATATTCTTAAAAATGAGCATGAGGTTATTCCTGAAATTGAGATAGGTTTTTAATGATGATTTTTTGGGTAAAGTGCCTCCTCCCACGTGGTAAACCACAGAGTCAGGACAATACATGATCTTATAACCTGCATTCCTGAGTCTCCAGCAGAAATCAATTTCTTCCATGTGGGCAAAAAAATCGTTATCAAAACCACCAAAGCGATGAAACAATTCAGCACGAACAAAAAGGCAGGCACCTGTAGCCCAAAAAATTTCAGCTACCTGGTTATACTGGCCTATATCTCTTTCAAGCTCCTGAAATATGCGACCCCGGCAAAACGGATAACCGAAATGATCAATAAAACCACCAGCAGCACCAGCGTATTCAAAATATTCAGGTTTTGCATATGAACGCAGAGTTGGCTGACAGGCCGCAATCCGGCGGTCGCTGTCCATCAGCCTGATAACCGGTTCTATCCAGTCCGGTGTCACCTCGATATCGGAATTGAGCAGAATGTAATATTCACTGTCAATTTGTGATAAGGCATCATTATAACCTTTTGCAAATCCTCCGTTGAACGAATGTTTTATAATCTTTATGTCCGGATAATCGCGTTGAAGAAATGCAACAGAATCATCTTCAGATGCATTGTCGGCAATAATGATCTCAGAATTTTCATAGCGATGAGCCACCACTGACGGTAGAAATCTCTCGAGAAATTTTTTACCGTTCCAGTTTAGTATGACAATGGATACTTTCATCAATTTTGTTCAGTTATGTGTGCCTCAGGGTTTTGGGGTGCATATTTCCACCTTCGGTGAGACCAGAGCCAGTTGTAAGGACGTTCATGGATTGCTTTTTCAAGCAATTGTATATATTTTAGTGTAATTTCATACTCGCCGGTGTTTTTGGGCTGATCAGTAATTAATTCAAAATTAACTTCGTAATATCCCTTCCGGATTCTGTAAACATTGGTGAAAATCACCGGTTGATCGAGCATTTTGGCTATTTTTTCAAATCCTGTAAAAAACGGAGTTGGCTTGTAGAGAAAAGGTGCATTAAACACGATTTCACTTCGATGCGGGGTTTGATCCGCTGCAAACAAGGTGAGTGTCAGTTTTTCTTTGTTCCTGATCATGTAACGCAGGGTTTGTTTGAAAGGAATTACGCTGTCCTTGCGGTGAATCATGCGAAGATTGTTGATATAATCGTTGAAGTAAGGATTACTCAGTGGTTTTACAACCGCTGATCCTTCAAAATCAGGAAAATTTAGTTGAAATCCCGGCCCTAACCATTCCCAGTTACCCATGTGGGCGGTAAGAATAATTACACTCCTTTTTTCACGGGAAAATTTTTCCAATAGCTCAGAGTTTCTGAAAGTAAACCGGCTTTTAATCTGATTGGCTGTCAAACCGGGTGTCTTCAACACTTCCACGATGAGGTCGGCAAGATGCTGATAATAATCATGAATGATGCACCTTATTGCATACTTATCTTTTTCAGGGAAGCTGTTTTTGATATTTTCCTTTATGATATCATAACGATACCTGATGATATATCTCAAAAGGAAACTGGTTATCGAAGACAGGGCATACAAAAATTTATCTGGCATTTTTGATACCAGCCAAGCCAGTGCCAGAAACATTGAAAACAATAACTTCATTCAACAGAGATTAATTTTTAGCAAAAATAATCTCTCTGCCGGATTAAATGACAAACAGAAAAAGAAAAAGACATTTCATTCTTCGATCAGCGGGGGCGATCAAAATAATCCCTTGACTTTCCACCCCAGTGATCGGGGGCAGCTTCACTATCCACATTCCAGTTTTGTGGATTGCGGCTGTTAAGGATCAGGTTCCATCGGGGATTTGCAAGTTCTCCGACAACGTCTGAATGAATCAGTTCGAAGTCATTGGTAGAAAGATCGCGGCTATAGAAAACAAATCGTTTGTCACGCTGCCCGTTTATTGCATAATAATGCCATATTTCGTAAGGATATGAGTTAGGCTCATCATAACTCTGAGTGATCGAATTTGGTGTGCCATATTGCAGGAAAACCCTGCCCCGGTCGGTTTCATACCCCCGTTTTACACGGGTTTTAAAATTAGCGTCAGCGCGACACATTTCAATATAATAATTTTTCCAGGCGTTCTGTGGATTTGCCGGATCACGTTGTAGCCAGAAATTGTAAAAGTATCGTTGCATCATATCCAGATTCGTGGTACTGACAATATTGTGTGCAAATTCTCTTTCGGAATAAGTTGAAATTGGACCAAGTGCTTTGATGAAATAAGTAAGGCTGTCAATTTCAACAATTTGAGTTGTAAATGTGTGGGCAATATTTACATGCTGAAAATCCTCCTCACTCAATTTCAATTCAGGATTTAAACGCTGAAAAAAGACCCGGTTCGAAACGAGTGTGTTATTTTCGCGATCCTTCATGCTGACCACCAGAAAATAATTTCCGGATGGTAATCTCGATATATCAAAATTATTGAGGATTACATTTACTTCCCTGGCAACTTCGCGTTTAAAACGATTGTAATCGGATAATACTGTCTTTGTTTCAAACGTTTCAATAGAACTCGTAATCAGTACATTTTCATCCTGCCCCAATATCTTTGCTGCATCGTATATTTCAGCGTAAAATGAGATGCTGTTGATGCTTGCCGGGTAGAAATAATCCACAAAAGGATAAATATCATAACCACTTTTTGTCAACGGGCCGGGAGCGTCAGTTTTTTCTGCACGTTCAACCAGTTGAATAGTAGAAATATTGATACTTTCAGGCTTAAAACTAATCACAATTTCTTCGGTATGATGGAGCGTATCGGATGCATTGTTTACGTCGCTGAGAGAAAGTTCTAACAGGTAATTTCCATTGGGCAACAAAAACCGTTGCTGGTCGGTAAAACTGAATTGTACATTCAGAGTATCTTCCACAGAAGGGCTTATCAATTCGTACTTTCTGAAATCAAGTATCAAATCATCTTGTTTAAAAACCATTAGGATTTCAACAGTTGCCTGAAAATCATTGTTTTCAGTTTGGGTAAAGCGGAGACTCGAAGCATCAAAATTCAAATATGTTTCAATGAAAGGCCCGCTGCCGGGAGAGGAAAAGGTGCTGTATGCAAACAATGCACGTGGTGATCCGGACATAGTACCCGAAAAGAATAACAGTGCCGGAATGATGAGGGTAAAATCAATAAATCGTTTCATAACTGTTGGTTTTGTGGAAGCCACAGGTCCGTAATGGATCTGACAGCTATTACAGGCCGGTGGAATCCGTAATATGAACTGCAAAGATAATGCTTTTCAGCAAGATTTATTCAATGGAAACCGGGAAAAATCATTCTCAAAGCTATGTGTTCTGCAGAGTCCGGAATAAGTTGTAATTTTGTCAGGCTTTTAGTTTTAATGGATGAGTGACGGAACCTGATTCAGCGTAATCCGGTCGAAGCAGGATGTAAATTAGAATCATTTTAGTAATTGGAAATAAACTTTAATTTGTTGTTGTGGTCGGGTATTCATCAAAACTTCTGGAACAGGCTGTGAATCAGCTTTCCAGACTGCCGGGGATTGGACGTAAGACAGCTTTACGCCTGTGTCTTCATATTTTAAAGTCCGAAAACGGAGAAGCAAAACAATTGGGAGAATCCTTGATACGTTTACGTGAAGAAGTGCATTACTGCAATATCTGTCATAATATTTCCGATAATGAAACCTGCCAGATATGCATGGATTCCAGGCGTGAATCAGAATTACTCTGTGTGGTGGAGGATATCAGGGATGTAATGGCAATTGAAAATACTTCCCAGTACCGTGGACGTTATCATGTGTTGGGTGGTATAATTTCTCCCATTGAAGGAGTTGGACCCTCCGACCTGAACATTGGCTCCCTGATCAGGCGTGTGGAATCAGGTCTGATAAAAGAGGTGATTATGGCATTACCTGCAACCATAGAAGGCGATACTACGAATTATTATATCTACAAGAAGATCAAAGATTTTAGAATCCTGGTGACCACCATTGCCCGAGGTGTGGCGGTTGGTGACAACCTGGAGTTTGCTGATGAGATCACACTTGGCCGCTCCATTTTGAACCGGATGCCTTTTGAAGGTTTTACAAGCCAGAAATTATAAAAGATATTGCCCCTTCTATCGCGTTTTGGCAACAATTCCTGAATCTCCTGCACCCAGGTCAAAAATAGTGAGCTGGTTATCACTAACCGGCGTTACCACATGGTCGAAAAGCGGGCCAAATTGTTTAGTATATATCCTTAAAGATTTCTTAATCAGTTTATTGGGTGTTATTTTGTGTTTTTTGCAATAACGCACTAACTGGGTGTACTCATAAGCGCTAATTTTGAAATTCAAATTTTTATATTTGATCTTCTTCCTGCGACGATTGTTATGCTTTACTGTCATTATTATTGTTACTTTGTATGTGATTCATCGGGTTCTGCTTTGATGATTTCGCGAATGTCATCTACCAGTTTTGCTGCAAGTACATCAGCTTTGTGTACTGAATCACTTTCAGCATAGATGCGGATGACTGGTTCGGTATTTGACTTACGAAGATGAACCCAGTCATTATCAAACTCAATCCGGATTCCGTCAACCTTATTCATGGGCTGCTTTTTATATTTCCGGCTGATTTTTTCAAGAATGTCATCGAGATCCATGGCCGGGGAGCATTGAATCTTGTTCTTGGAGATGTGAAGATCGGGGTAGGTAGCCCGGAGGGCAGAGCAACTTTTTCCTGATTTCGCCAGGTGTGTCAGAAATAAGGCAATTCCAACAAGTGCATCGCGTCCGTAATGCAATTCCGGATAGATAATGCCGCCATTACCTTCGCCACCGATCACTGCCTGCCTGGATTTCATCATTTCCACAACGTTGACTTCTCCAACGGCAGAGGCAAAGTAATTTCCACCGTACTTTTCGGTGATGATTTGCAATGCCTTGCTTGAACTTAAATTTGAAACCGTATTCCCTTTCTGATGCTGAAGCACATAGTCCGCAACAGCTACCAGAGTATATTCTTCACCAAACATATCTCCGTTTTCATCCACTATGGCAAGCCGGTCAACATCAGGATCAACAACCAGTCCAAGGTGGGCATTGGTTTTAAGGACTTTCTCCGATATTTCTGAAAGATTCTGAGGCAATGGTTCCGGATCATGCGGAAAATTTCCATTGGGTTCGCAGTACAACTTTATGATTGTTTTTATTCCTAATTGCTTCAGCAATAAGGGTAATGCAAGTCCTCCGGTTGAATTCACAGCATCTACCACAATATTGAATCCTGCCTTGCTGATAGCACTCGCATCTACCAATGGCAAGGCAAGTATTTTATCAATATGCTTTTGCATAAAATTTTCTTCCATCCGGAGGTGACCCAGTTGATTGACTTCGGCGAAAGAAATATTTCCTGATCCTGCAATTTCGATAAGTTTCTCTCCTTCGGATGCACTGATAAATTCACCTTTTCCGTTAAGTAGTTTCAGTGCGTTCCATTGCCTGGGATTGTGGCTGGCAGTAATAATGATACCGCCATCTGCCTGAAGATCAGTTACTGCAATCTCAACTGTCGGAGTGGTTGAAAGACCAAGGTTGATCACATCAACACCCATTGCAAGCAGGGAGCCGATTACCAGGTGCTCTGCCATTGAACCTGAAACGCGTGCATCGCGGCCAACCACCACACTTATTTTTTTCCCGGGATTATAGTTCTGGATGAGAATTGCAAATGCTGATGTATAATTGACTATATCAACTGGTGTGAGTCCATTGCCGGGTGTTCCACCGATCGTACCACGTATTCCTGAAATGGATCGGATTAATGTCATTCTTTTTTGGGATTGATTTTGAAAGCATTGATTGTTCTACGGATAGTTTAACGCCGGGGAAATATTCCTCTGTTCATGATTGATTGGGTTTGGTGATGCGGGTACTTCAAAAAATTTAACAGTTTAAATCAATAATTTTCAATAGTTCAGCCTGTACGGCTTATTCTTCTCAGAGCTTCAGGATTTTGCAGTAAAATTTCATGCTCGGTTACTTTGATAGTTCCGGCATTTTGAAGATCTCTCAGAATTTTGACAGCACTGTCTTTTACCATACCTGATAAATCTGCCAGATCTTGTTTTGATATTGATGCGTCAATTCTTTCTGATTCAAAAATTTCATCGAAAAGATATAGCAGTGCATCAGCCATACGGCCAGGCATCTGTTTTTGAGTGAGATTCACCAGGCGGTTGTATACTGCCAGCATGATCTGACTGAAATCTTTCAAAAGCCCATGGGCGAATTTTTTATTTGTGTCAATCAACTGTTTAAAAACATTGATATCAATAAAGCATACCCTGGTATCCATCAGTGCCGTAACGGTGTAATGGTGAATCTGATCAAGGAATATACCAGGTCCGCCTATAAAACTGGTAGGTTTCACAATATTGATGATCGAATTTCGTCCGTTCAATCCTTCGATATACACTTTTGCCAGGCCTGAACTGATTGAAATAACATGCGATAAGTATGTTCCCTGTTTTCTGATGGTTTCACCTTTCCTGAAGATTACTGAAAGACGGTTCACCCTGACGAGTTCAAGTTCTTCGTCAGTAAGATGGCAAAAAAGAGGTGATTTCAGTTCGCAACCTACACAAGTGCTATTTGGATTTTCACAATTGTTTAACATCGTTAAAGAATCTTAATTGTGATTCATAAAGGCGGGGCAAAATTAGTCAAATTAATTCTTGCAATAGAATAGTTGAGGTTTGCTGAAAATTAATCATTCTTCTCAGTATTTTAGCGATAATTAATTGCAGATCAGTTAATTTAATAAATCTATATATGTTGAAGATTATTGACTCATATAAAACCATCAATTCAAGCCGGTCTGTCAACATAAAACCAATTACTTTTTAATCCATTTCATTAACGATGTTGAACCAGTTTCTTACCAGGCAGTCTTTGCGGTCTCCTTCATTGATATGGCTGAATTCATTGGTATGCTTGTTATAAATATAGTCCTGCTGCCAATTACCCGCATGTGCTGCGATTTCTGATATTGCTTCGATAATACGATCAACTTCGGCATCTGTCATTACAGGATGTAAGGAAATTCTCACCCAACCCGGTTTTTCTGAAAGGTCTCCCGAAGTAATTTTAGCAGTGATAGCCTTTGATTTTTCATAGGTTACGTCGAGTAAAAAATGACCATAAGTTCCTGCACAGGCGCAACCTCCACGTGCCTGAATTCCGTACCTGTCACTTAATATTTTGACAATCAGATTATAGTGTATCCCGTCAACATAGAATGAAATTATTCCGATACGATTTCTTTCATGGTTAGCCAGGATGTTCATTCCGGGAATTCTTTCGAGACCATGAAAGGCTCTGTGAAGTAACTGTTCTTCTCTTTTGCAGATGTTTTCGGTACCCATCTTCTCTTTCAACTCAATGGCGAGGGCGGCCTTGATGGCCTGAAGAAATCCCGGAGTTCCGCCGTCTTCACGGGCTTCAATGTTATCCACATATTTATACTCTCCCCAGGGATTTGTCCAGTCAACTGTTCCACCACCAGGCTGGTCAGGAACTGGATTTTGGTACATATCCCGGTCAAAAATCAGGATACCTGAAGCTCCCGGTCCTCCAAGAAACTTATGTGGAGAGAAGAAAATAGCATCAAGTTTCTCAAGGGGATCAGGAGGATTCATATTGATGTCGCAGTATGGAGCTGAAGCAGCAAAATCAACGAAACATAATCCCCCATGCTCGTGCATGATGCGCGCAAGTTCATGGTATGGAGTATGAATACCTGTTACATTTGAGCAGGCAGTGAATGATCCGATTTTAAGTTTACGATCCTTATATTCATCCAGGCGTCTTCTTAATTCATCCGGGTTGACCAGGAGGTTTTTATCAGGATCCAGAATAATGATATCGGCTACTGTTTCAAACCATGAAGTATGATTTGAGTGATGCTCCATATGGGTGACAAAAACCACAGGCTTTTCAGCTTTGCTCAGGCACTCACGTTTTAAAAGATGACCACAGTATTTTAATCCGAGAATGCGTTGAAATTTTACAATAGCCCCCGTCATACCAAATCCAGTACTAATCAGGATATCATTCTCACCCGCGTTTACATGATGTTTGATACGCTGTTGTGCATGATGATATGCTTTGGTCATTAATGTTCCGGTTTCGCTGGTTTCTGTATGAGTATTCCCGATAAAAGGTCCAATATCATAAAAAAGCCTTTTTTCGATGGGAGCATATAGCCTGCCACTGGCAATCCAGTCAGCATAAATAAGTTTCTGCTGGCCGTAAGGAGAATTGAAGGTCTGATCAATCCCTACGATTTGCTTCCGGAACTGTTCGAAATACTTTTCCATACACGATAAGTTGTTGAACCTGGCTATCAGGGAAAGGGAAATCCATCTTGCTCAAACGAGGCAACAAAGGTCAGAAAAAAAAACAAGAAATTACTTTCCTGATTATAATTATCAATTGAATTTATATCTTTGTCATACATTTACTGGCAAGTTTGTTATGGTTCCTACCATTTTAGTTATGGACGATGAGTCCATCATCAGGTTGTTGCTGGGAAAAACTCTTGGCAAAAAATACACTATTGTGCTTAAAGAGAATGGATTGAAAGGTATTGAGTGGATCCAACAGGGAAATATCCCCGATCTGGTGGTCACTGACCAATTCATGCCTGAGAAGAACGGATACGACTTCATGAGTTTTATCAGATCAAATGATTATCTCACTCATATTCCCGTGATTATGCTTTCAGGTATGGAGAGTTCAGAAGAAAAAAACAAAAGCTTAAGTATGGGATTCAGTGCATATTTAACCAAACCACTCAACATTGAATTGCTAATGGAAAGGATCGACAGTCTTTTATCCATTCAAAATTAGTTACAGTATATTGATAATTATATGTTTAAT
>CAYQRU010000026.1:0-34013 GCA_964419945.1 uncultured Bacteroidales bacterium
AAGATGCACAGCATAAAAGAATAATGGTACTTTTCCGGGAATGCTAAATACCTTAAGCAAGTTGGGAAATGCTTTTCCAATGGCTATAAACGAACTAACTCCAAGTACCACAAGTGCAAAGAACCACAAATTCATATAAAGGCTGGGAGGATATTTCTGGTCAATGAGAAAAGAATAAGAAAAGAAACCTGAGTATGGAAAGATGTTGCCATATCCCATTGAAATCCTTACTAATATTGCGAATGCAATCGCTACACCTGCAGTACCCAGCCCCACGAGAATTCTTATCCTGTCGGTTTTCCAGATCCGAAGCCATCCGTAGGCCATCACTGAACCCAATGCTGATAAGGCAAACCATGGTAATACAGGGTATTTATTGAAATCACCTGCGTCAATAAAGGTTTGCATGAATGCCTGTTGCCAGAAAACTTCCTGATCGTAAGGAATTTTTAAAAGAAACGGATGTAAGGCAAGTGCTGTCAGAGCAACTATAAGCCTCACATACCAGGGCGTCCTGACTATGAGCGTGAGCAATATCATAGAAATACCGATACAGGCAATAATCCCAAAATGCATGAGCTGGAGTGAGCGAAAACCACCCCAGGAAGAATTTACCCATGTAATCTGAACCAGGATCAGGAAAATACCCCGCTGAATAAAATGCCATCTTGCAGGCCAATCTGTTGAACCCTTACTGATACGCTGATGATAAGACCACCAAACCATCGCACCGGCCATCATGAGGAAGCCGGGTGCACAAAGGTACCCGGCATAACGCAGGATGAACTGATCCCATGAAGGGAATAGCGGATCGAATGGATCGAGTTGCTTCCAGATTGAATTAAAATAATAACTGGTGTGTCCCAGCAGCATAAGCACGCCTATCAATCCCCGAAACTGGTCAATAAATTCAAAACGTTGCCTGGTAGCTATTGAATTGCTCAAAATTGTATCTCTAAAGAATAAAAAATTATACTAGCTGTTCGTGAATCCCCTAAATTGCAGGAAAAACCATTATATACATATCAATCAAGCATTACATGTATCAGGAGCCCGCTTTAATCACAATCAATCCCGATACTTCATCGGCTATATAGATATAATCACCATTAATGTCCAATCCCAGTGCCCCTTCGGTTCCAACCCTACCAACCAACACTGGTTTTGTTACATCGTTTACATCAATAATTTGCAAACCACCCTTTCTGGCAGCGAGATATATGCGATTATTTTTGTAGATCAGCGCTTTGGCATATCCGCTGTGATAAAATTCCGACACAATCCTGATATTTGCCAGATCTGAGAAATCTAAAATCTGTAATCCTGCATTGCCACAGGCCAGGAAAGCAACCGTATTGTTTTCGGAAACAGCAATAGCTTCAGCATAGCCGGGTGTATCGCGCCAACCGAGCATGGGATAGATTCCATAACCATCTTCAAAAACACTGATATCATATACAGCAAGACCCAATTCGCCGGTGGCAACCAACAGCTTGGTATTGTCGGCTGTTGTCGCCACTCCCAGGGCATATCCCGGAGTGCTGATGTCTCCACGTTGGTCAGGATATGCCGGAAAACTGAGATCTGCAATTTCTACACCCTGCTCGCTGACAGCTACGAACAGATAACCACCCATCAGATAAAGGTTTCTTGCGGGTTTTATACCAAAATTTGAAACTGTTACGACCGGATTAAAAGGATCTGTTACATTGAGCGCTGTGACTCCGAATGCCCCTGCCGCGATGTATACAACCGAGTCTCTGATAAGGATCCTTGAAGAATACCCTCTGACTCCGGTACTGGAAACTGAGACCGTTTGTGGCAATAGGGGATTGGAAACATCCACAATCATCAAACCCACTTCTCCCTGCGCAATATATACCTTTTGATCTTTATATACCACATCCTGCGCATTACCCGTAGTGGTAAACCGGCTCACGGTTTTATATCCTCCTGAATCTGTGTTTAATGATTCCGGATCATGGGGTTTCCCACAACCCATCATCAGCCATATGCCAATAAATAAAAAAATAAACAATTTATCCATTTTCATTAAATTTATGATTAGTAACATGTCATTGAGCATTCTGAATTAAAATCCGAAACCATATGTAATACCTATACCTGCCTGGTTTTGCCTGTAATCTTTTTCGTCTGAAATGTATTCGGTATTTAACGGTGATTTTGAACCTGAATCCCGGTAAAGCCAGTTGTAAAAAAGCGACAGGGTGAGATTCTTTTTTAACGACAGGTCGTAATTAAAGTTCATGCGTATGCTGTTGTCAGTTCTTCCGGCATGTAGCAGGTCAAGTTCGAGGTATTGCCTGGTGGTATAGTAGCGTTTATAAACCACACATTCACCCTTCAGACTGTGATTTAATTTTTTCAATTTTGGGAGAGTCCAGATGAGGCCTGCGGAAAAACCATCTTCATCAAACGATGCATCGGAATCATTTGAATTTTCCCTTGTTTCATGTGATTCATCATATCCTTTGGCAAAGGATTTTGTGAACTGATACATCAGTTCCATCCTTAGCTTTTTATGCAAGGACTGGTAAAGTTTTGTCCTTAATAGGTGGTTTTGGCAATCATACTCTGTATAATGTTCGTTATGGTAATACACCTGGTAGTTATAGGTAAACATGATCCTGGAATTTTTTAAGAAAGTGTTCTGTATCCAAAAGGCGTAAGTGTCTTTTGAAAAAACGTAGGGTTGAAACGTCAGTGGTGTATAACCGTAAACGGAAACCCAATCGTCGTCGCGGAAATGACGGATATAAAAATGCGGGATATAACTGTAAGATAATTTAAAGCTTGCCCGCTTTCCGAAATTTTGTCTCAGCCCGATACCCAGTGTTGCCCAGTCGTTGATCCCGTTTTTGACATACAAATCATGCGTGTAACTCATATCGGCAATAGTTAGTTTCCTGCCAAAAATCCTGAAAGACCTTGTGAAGCTGATCGAAGGTGATAACACAAGGTCGTCGTAGGTTTCTATATGAAAACGTCCTTCATCTTCCCGGTTCAGAAACCGGTTCAGATATTTTTCGGAATATTTCAGAATATTGTCGTCATACATCATTGAAAAACCTACTTCGGCATTTATTCCTAAATCCATTTTTTTACCAGCTTTCTTTTGTGCATAACTTTCACCAACCTGAAGAATCAGCAGAAAGGCCAGCAGAGAAAAACAGGATATCTGTCGTAATAGCCTGGCTGTCAATATGTAAATATTCATTTTCTTAGTCATAAATCGAATTAATACCAGGTGAATCAATCAGGCAAAAATAAAATGCAGGTCATCATATATCCGATACAAAGCACTACTGTTAATACCGGAACAAAACAAATCTTTTACCTGATGCTAATTGCCAATATTGACATCTTTCTCAGGTAGCAGCAAACGTGCAAGAATTGTCTTTTTGTCTTCATCCATGGGAGTTATTTCATACACATGTTTTCCCTTTGGCACTTCAATCACAAACTCACAGGCTTTGCCCGGAATCAGCGAAGAATTATTTTTGTAAGATGTAGTTTCAGAAATGGTACTGCTCAACTGGTAGGTGTTTAGCACTGTATTATTCTCAGCAACCTGAATGCGGTAATGAATGCGTCCTTTCATTTTGTAATGATTCTCAACACGGCTCATTACACGTAATTGGGTTGGCCCGTTTACTTCCACTTTGAGTGGTTTTGCATTTGAAAAGCGGTAGTACTTTACTGTAGTTTCTTCAGCTGTCAATTCAACCGGTTCTGCCGGAGGTATTGGTGAAAAACTGATCCAGGTTGTCTTTTTGTCTTTCACAGGTGTGAACAGATAGCGTGCATCTACATCAACGGTATTGACAGGGAGTAAAAACTCAACCGTATGCGAACCTCTTCCAAGAATAATTTCAATCTCTTTTCCCTGTGCAGGAGTTCCTTCAATTCCTTCGGTATATTTGCTTGCTTCAGCCCGCACTGCTCCGGAAATTTTTATCTTTTGAGGTTTACCCCCGTTGATCGCATACTGTATTTCATAACTGAGTTTACTTATCTGTTGTTTGGGAAGAAAGCGTCCACGTGTAATGACCCTGAGTTTTCCCGGTCCGTTCACATGAATTACCGATGCTTTTTCAGCACTCAATGAATAATAATGGCTGGTTTTGCCTGACACAAGAAGTGTAATTCGTTGTTGAAATCCGGTCGGTTTTACAGCATTGGATTTTGGTTTTGTTTGAGCAATTATCCCTGTCATTCCCAGGGAGATAAGAAACAGCAGAAGAATTGTCTTTTTCATCAGTTTTCGAATTTAATGTTGTTTATTGATATAAAGTAATTTAAGAAAAAATTATATTCCCTGAATATCGTCATCGTCATTTTCTGGTTTATTATGATGCATGGTAGCAGGAACCACATCCGAACCAAGCTGGTGCTGTTTCCTTTCTCCCAGGTAAACCAGTATGATTATGACTATCAGAACTGAGGTGGCAATAGATGTAATTGTAATATTATATTTCTTTTGTGTAAAAATTCCGCCATCACCGGGTTCGGGCAGCGGTACAGGATTGACGGGCAGGCCAAATTCAATCAACAATTTATTGATGTTGAGTAAATGGATAACAGGGATCCTTTTTCTTGCCATTTCGATGATCACTCCACGAACCGGAAAATTTTTCATGGGCAAATACGTGGTGAGACCAGCAGGGATCAGTTTACCATTGATGTCATTACCCAGACTGGCGATACCACCACCTACATTGATGTATGCCTTGATGGATTGTCCACTGCTGTGTTTATTATAGAGTTCAAGCCTTTTTTCGATGCTTTTTTCCAGGTGATTTTCATGAATGAACTCAACATTGTTCCGCCTGATCGCTTCAACGATCAGGTCGCGTCCTTCGGGGCTTAATCCGCGCCCAATGTCAGATCCACCACCAATAGATGCTGCTATTGACCGGTTATTAAAAATATTGGACTGATATAGTATACTTTCCATGTCGAGCCAGGTAAAATAAGGATCATTAGCGCCATAATTTGATGAACCTACCGAAGTAATCATGATTGGATTTAATTTAAGCACCTCAAGTGCAGCTAAAACTGCAATATTCAATCCCGGAAATGATCCTGTAAAAGCCACTGCAACATAATCATTTTGGCGCAAATCAGCATCTTTGAGCAATTGAACTATTACGGCTGCAAGATTTGGATTTGTTGATGATAGCTTGGCATCAATCTCACCCCTGTCGGTAGTGATCAGTGTAAATTCCTGACCAATCAGTGCTGTCTGATTCGGATCATTTACCACATCAATAAAAACACTCTTATCTAACCTGTTATTTTTTAATTTGTTAGCAGCCAACTGGCTTAATCTTGCTGCCTGTAGTTTTTCATTATACCATTCCTGTCTTTTATCCATCTTTCCATTTTCTACTGCAATCAATGCAAGTAATGCAAGTAAGAAAAGCAAGCCTAATACGATATTGGATTTTGCTCTGAACTTATTCATAGTCTTGTCATTTTAATGGCCTTAAGGTAACAATGCACCAGCAAAGAACAATATCAAAATCAACCTTACCAGAACTGAAGAAACGAAAAGCACACTAATCGTTTTAAAAATTCCCTGTTTCGCAAACCAATGAGCAATAAGGCCGGGAATTACCCACCCTACAGCCTGCAATTCAAGGGTGGTGCTGGCAATATTGAGTGTGAGAAAGTATCTTGAAAAATTGGCCAACAGGCACCCAATCAGCAAACTAAGCACCATTTGCCGGCGGCCATAAAGAAATGTGTAGTTACTTAATACTTTAATAATCAAGTAAGTAAGCAAGCTAACTCCCAAAATACCTGCCAGTCTGTCGGGATGGGAAAGCTGTAATGCAATATAACCGGGAACTACAATTCCGCCTGCGGCAAGCCCAAATACTTCATATGAGAGCAAACTCAATATAAGTCCTAAAGTAATTGCTAACTCGATCATTTTGTTAATTACTGCGATTTTTAAAAAATTCTACCGTAATAGCTCCCATTCCACCCATATTGCCAATGGCAACTATAGTGGATACCTTTTCAGTCAAAGCCAGGATGGACTCAAAAACTTTCTCCGGCGTGGTCCATCCTACGCTGACCAGCTTTTTCTTTGGAATTCCGGAACTGATGGCCAGTGGTTCAACGACTTCTACTGATTGCCCGATAAGTATCAGGTAATCAACTTCATGTTCGATTTTCTTTGCAACCATTTCAGCCAATTGCTGGGCACGGTACAACCTGTCCTGCCGCGTGTTAAGCAGAACTATCCGTTGTCCTTCAAAACCGATTTCATTCCTGATTTTTTGCCATACAAGCAAGGTTGAATCCGGGTCGTTGGCGGCAAAAGCATTGTAAAAAATCATTTCTTTCCTGAATAAAGTAACCCGGTGTCGCGTTAGCACACCTGCATCAGGAATAGCATCGTACATGCCTTTCAGTGCCGTTTCCCGGTTAACACCAAGGTGCTGGCAGATTGACAGTGCGAGAGCAACATTTTCGCGGTGTTCAATATAACTGAAACCTTTCATGTCGTCAAAAGATACAGTCTGTGAATCAGCAAAATACGTGATTGTATTTTTACTTTCAGCAATCTTTTTTATCGTTTCCGGTATTATATTTTCTGATGTGAAAAGGTGCTGGTTCTTAGGGATTGTCCGGCATAAAGTATCTGCAATTTCTGGTAAGGTATGACCCATTACATCGGTGTGATCCAATCTGATATTGGTCATCACACCGATGTTAGAATGTATCATCATGTGCTCAGTAATTGTCTGATATTGGGGTTGTAATGCCATACATTCCATAACGAGGGCTTTCACTTTGCGCTCTGATGCAAATCTGACTATGCCCAGTTGTTCAATGATATTGGCAGATGCTTTCCGGTGAATATATGTTTCAGTACCATCCTCAAGTATCAGGCGTGGGAAGGTTCCTGTTACCTTGGTAATATTTGTGATCCCACCGGCACGTAACCCTGCGCCGATTAGTCGTGTAACACTAGACTTTCCCCTTGTTCCGTTTACATGTATTCGAACAGGTATAGAAAAAATCCGTTTCTGATGAAGCGTATATTCGATAAATCCAGCAACAATGGCTATGATAATCAAAACCAGCAGAATGTAAAAGCTATACATCTAATGCAATGGTTTATGATTATTTCAGCAAGATGATGATGTCAGACTCGATATCGCCTGCAGTTTGAATCCTGCAAACATAAACGCCTGGAAGAACACGATTCCCGTTATCGTCCAACTCGTTCCATTCAATCTTATGTGATCCGGCAATTTGGATTCCTTCGAAGAGTGTTCTTACCAGTCCTCCGGTAATATTATAGATTCCCAGGCTGATAACACCAGCCTGCCTTATTGTATAGCTGACGTTTGCATGTTGACTGACAGGATTTGGAAATACAGAGAGCTGCAATTCATTCCGGCCTGGTGCTTCATTATTTTCATTAAGCAGATTTAATTCAACCTTTTCGGCGCAGATATTGGCTGCAATAACTTCTCCCCATACTATTGGATTGTCTGACCAGACATCAAACAACTTGATTCTACCTTCAGGTAATGGTTTATTATCAAAACTAAATATCACACCAAGAAGTTTATTGCCCTTCTCAACTATTCTGAACTCATGGCTTTGCAGAGCCAACGTAATCTGATCGAGGTTTAAACCTTCGATTTCAAATTGCAGGCCTGCCAGGTTTCCTTCACTTACCAGTACGATACTATTCCGGTTTGTAATAATATACGCAGGTTCATCAGCATTGATGTGTAAATTGCTTTTACCCGCTCCAAGAATAATATTCACTGTACCCACAACATCAAGAATGTTAATGTTTCCATCGCTGTTCAGGTCAGCATTGGTAAAACAGAATGGTTCGGGATTAAATCCAAGTATATAATTAATCATCACAACCGCATCCAACACGTTGATATTTCCATCACAATTGGCATCACCAGCCAAAATTCCTGTTTCGAAGGGTGGCTCGGTAGTGAATTTTATAGCATACTGATTCACAACCGGTGTGGCAGTAGGATTGTAATCAGTATTAAAAACATATTGGATTCCAATATCCTGGGTGTGATTCTCAATGCCTATTGTAACCGATAGTGGCATGCTTGCAATCTTGTACTGGAGAAGGATCTCACCATCTCCGGTGTTCGTGGTATGATGGGCAGGATCGAGCAATATGGCCTGGAAAACTTCCCGTTGAGGTTCGGAGATTGCATTATTGTGTGCTATACTATCCCACTCAATGATAAAGCGATGATTGGTCATATCATAGTAATGATAGATTTTCCCGAAAAAGAACTCAGTATCAAAAAGGTCATCCCAGAATGCTGCAACCATATTGTTAACATTATCATTATTAGGCAGAACTGTATTTTCCGGGGCTGTTTGAGTTCCGCTCCCAAAAGCGATCCATCCATCTGTGCTGATTCGTACCTGACTGTAATCAATGCCGTAATATGTAAAAGTAAAAGGCAGATTTACAGTTTCAGTATAATCACTTATTAAAGGCAGTACGATCTCTGTTCCGATATCAACTATCTCAAACCAGTCATATACTGGTGTCTGATCGTAAAATGAGTCGTCGCTGGAATATGCGTAATAACCATAAGCGTCAGGCCCGGTGTAATCTTTGGGGATGGGCAATGAAACAGGAAGTGTAAGAACGATTGAATTATGATAAGGATAATAACCATTCTGTGTATACAAAGTCAAAGTAAACTGGGCCATGTAAGAAGAAGGGCAATCCTGGTGAATGAATACACTGAAATTGTTCTCATTATTACGGGCGGTTCCGTTTATGGCTACAGTGCCGAAAAAGCCGGTAGAATCGACGATGCTAAGGAAGGGATCATTACTTGTCAGAATTCCCATGACATCCGGTGCAATATCCTGTCCGTAATTTCCAACCATAAATGTTAGTAATACAGTTTCGCCCGGGTCCATCCTGAAATTTGGGTTTGGGTTTCCCACATCATAGACTACGAAATTCCTGTAATCCAACATGCAGCCTTTCACTTCAATGTTAAAGGTATAACTCCAGGAAGTATTGGAAGAAGTCACCAGCAATTCAAATGCAATGATCCGTCCAATAGGACAATTTGGAGAAATGAACACCTCGAATGGATTACCTGTAGTTTGGGTTCCTGGTGCAAGGCTTCCGAAACTTACAGGATTTGAAGTAAGCACCTGTACATAAGGATCAGAAGAAGAAATAGAGCCTTGTACACTGTTTGCGGTAGCACTTCCCCAATTCTTCAAAGTAAATGCAATGTTGCAGGTTTCATTTGGATTTACGTTACCGTCATTGTTACCATTCAAGTCGGTAATTTCCGGAGCACCTTCAGGTTCAATAAGTTCCATGGGCTGATATACCTGAATATCACCCTGAACAGGAATCACGTTACCGCCTCTGACAGTGGCTTTCAAACTCTGCTGTGTGAGTAAAGTTACCGGAATGAATACTACTCCGTTTTCATCAGTATAATTGGTGGCGAAAATATTCGGGCTGGTCACACAAACCTGCGCATTTGCAACCGGTTCGCCAGTGCCTGCTAATGTAACCATGAAAGCAAGATCATTGTTTCCGACATTCACGAAGGCCGGATAAGCAAAATTCACTTGCTGAGGTACTTCCTTCCAAATGTGAATGCTGGGATCACCAAGAATACAGAATACTTTGTAGTGATATTCAACATAATACTCATTGCCAAATACATTATACATATATAACTTGCCGCGTGCAAGTGCCTGTCCGGGTGTATCCATACCCTCAGGAAACATCCCGGTGTAAATTCCTTTGTCAATCCTGTTGTTGTACGTTGTATGGGTATTTGAAGTCGGCCCAATGAAAGCTGCGGCCCCTTTTGGGTTGGTAAGAGTTCCCATTTCAACCCATTCTTCCCCGAAACTATTTCCACCAGAAGCATTGTACATTGCAACTCCGCATCCAATACTTGTTACAAAAGTAAACTTCTGCCCGTTATTCAGGCTGGTGACATCAGAGGTGTTAAAGTCATAACAGTTGGCATACCAGCCATATGACCATCCCTCGCCACGGTAATTCAGAAAACTGCGCCCCTGGTTGATGGCTGTTTTTATGTGATTGATGTTGTAAGTACATCCGGCACCTGAGCTGCTGCCGTTGCTCATCATGGTATCCACTGACAAAAAGTGACCGTAATCAATCATCATATCTCTTGCATAACGCTTTGTTTCAACCTGTGAAGCATAGGCGTTATTTGAGCAACAGATTCCCTTTTTAAACCAGGCAGGATCCTGCACATAGGGCTGCTTTTCGTATAATAAAAATTTATTGATCATCACCTGCATGCGGTAATCTTCCTGGTTAGTGAATCGCCCGATCATCATTTCAGGGAAATAATCATTACCGGCGACGCACACAAAATATTCTTCCCAGGGAAATGTATAGCCCGGATAAGTAACTGTTTTCTTGGGGAAAACATTGTTGTCCCCGATAATTAACACGTATGAAGGTGGAAATTGCCATGTGTTATAAGCCTGGGTAATATGATTCTTTATAATGTCCGGATTGCTTGCATTGGCACCAATATCACTGAATTTTGTAACGACAATGTCTGTTCCGCTTTGTCTTTTCCAATCAGCATATACCTGAAAACTTGCCGCTAATGCGTCTGGCATAATGCAAAGCATGACTTCACGGCCATCTTCGACACCACCATATAACTCAGTTAACATTTCCTGGTAATTGAAAATAGAGTTCCGGTAAAGCTGGGCATAAGATAGCGGAATAGCCCTTTGTGGTGTTAATTTTGGATTAATCACCTCGCCGCTTCCAAAACTCACCCGCACAGTGACCGATGTATAAACCCTCAATTCGTTGCTTTGAGCCCTGTACTGAACCGGATATATAGCGAGGCGTGAAATTCTGAAATCCCTGAAAACCGATGGAGAGTCCATATTGGCTATTTCGGTCGGATAATAATCTCCCGAGTTGTAAGCCCTGAGATTTTCTGTACGAATAGGTTCCGGGTCTCCCTCCCACCAACTCTGACGCGCCGGAGGTAATTTGATATTTTCAAAAGTGTAAGCGGTACCTGTTTCCAGAACTTCAACTGAAACTCCTGCAAAATCAGGAATAGCAAGTATTTTGGCAATATATGGAACTTCCGGGCTTCCGGGATCAGCAGTATAACTTTCGGAAAAAAGATCAACCTGTTGGTAGAGCTTTCCTTCTGAAATCAAATCGTTTTTTTCAAAACCATAAAGCTCAATTTTGACAGTGATATTGCTGAGATTATGGCTGAGAATCTTAACATTTGGTGGAGTTGCTGGCAATTTACTGTCGCCTAAAGGAATCCATTCAGCCATTGTGGCAGTTGGAACAAAGAACATGAGAAAGAGCAAGGGTAAGAGTTTTGTTTTCATCACACCGGAATTGAATTAGAATTAAATGAGTACTGCAAATGAACAAATTATATTTGAATTATATGGAAAGAACACGATATATTTTGCAGGTCTTAAAATATAAAAGAACAAAGGCTCTACCGCCTGGCAATCATGAATTGGTTTGATGATTGCCAAACAATGAAGAGCCATGCTTAAACCCTTCGGTTTTCATAGTACGTGAATAAAAATACAGGACTTTCCCCTTTTTAAAAACCCTATATTAAACTATAATAAATAACAGACACTTAGACAACCAGAAATCAAAAAACTTGCATGTTCAAAAGATCTTCAAATACCGGAATTGAAAAGCATTATTCTAAGGTATCAGGCCGCGCTGGCGCAACAGAGGTTCTATTTGTGGTTCTTTACCCCTGAAATTGATGTACATCGCCATTGCATCGTCAGTGCCGCCCCTTTCAAGAATATTTTTTCTGAAAGATTGAGCCGTCGCCTGATTAAAGAGATCGCCGGTTTCGCGAAATGCCTCAAAAGCATCAGCATCAAGCAGCCCCGACCAGATATAGCTGTAATATCCTGATGAATAACCTCCTGAGAATATATGCTGGAAATGTGTGCTTCCGTGCCGAAAATGAATTTCCGGGATCAGTCCGGTGTTGGAAATGGTTCTTTGATCAATAATGCCGGCTACTTCCTTCAATTGGTCATTGGCAAACGGCTCGGTAATTATATGGTATTCCAGATCCAGAAATGCCGATGCAATGAACTCAACGGTCTCAAAACCCTGGTTAAACTGCGATCCGGCTTTGATCTTATCCATCAGTTCCCGGGGCATCGGTTCACCTGTTTGATAATGCCTGGCAAAAGAAATCATTACCGATGGTTCTTTAGCCCAATTTTCCATGATCTGTGAAGGTAGTTCCACAAAATCACGGGGAACTGAAGTGCCTGAGAGACTGGGGTAAGTAACTTTGGAAAGCAATCCGTGCAATGCATGACCAAATTCATGGAAAAAGGTAGTCATTTCATCATAGGTAAGCAGGGAAGGCTGGGAACCGGTAGGTGGTGAAAAATTGCACACCAGGGTAATGACCGGTGATATTGATTTCCCTGACTGGTCAACAAACTGATCACGGTAACTGCTCATCCAGGCACCGCTGCGCTTACTTTCGCGTGGATGAAAATCCATATACAAAATTCCAACATGTGATCCATCAGCCTCTGATACTTCGAAAACCTGTGCATCCTTATGGTATTTTGGAACATCATTTCGTTCTTTAAATTGCAGACCGTATAGCTTATTTACTACCATAAAGATACCATTACGAACAGTATTCAACTCAAAGTACTGACGCACCAATTGTTCGTCCAGATCGTACTTTTCCTTGCGAATTTTTTCAGCATAATACCGCCAATCCCATTGTGCCAGATTAAAGTCATTTCCTCCGGCATTGATCATTGCCTGCATTTCCTTAGCTTCCATCCTTGCAATCGGAAGAGCGGCATCCCATACTTTCCGGATAAAGTTCAAGGCGGTTTCGGTGTTTTTTACCATGGTTTCTTCGAGTGTGAAATGGGCATGATTGGTATATCCAAGTAACCTGGCGCGCTCAAGGCGCAGGTTCACAATCTTACCAACAATCTCCTTGTTGTCGTACTCATTATTATTATTACCACGGTTGATGTATGCCTGCTGCATATTTTTGCGAAGTTCGCGGTTATCAGCATTGCCAAGAAAAGGCATTACACTGGAATTGTGCAGGGTAAACACCCATTTACCCGGAAGACTGTCGGCAATTGCTTTTTCGGCGGCAGCATCAATCAGGGACTGTGGCAAACCAGCCAGGTGGGCTTCATTTTCAACTACCATCCTGAATTTATTGGTTTCGCCCAATGCATTCTGACCAAACTTCAGAGTGAGCATCGAAATGTCCTGGTTAATCTCCCGCAGTCTTGCCTGCTTTTCTCCGGTCAACCCGGCACCACTTCGTATAAAACCCTTGTAGGTTTCCTCAAGAAGCTTCTGCTGCTCAGCATTCAGTGCAAGATCATCCTTTTGTGTGTAAACGGCTTTGATCCTTTCAAAAAGACCCGAATTGAGTTTTATATCATCATTGTGTTGCGATAGTTTTGGAGCCAGTTCGGTAGCGATGGCCTGGATCTCATCATTGGTATTAGCCGAATTAGTATTGTAGAATACGAACATAACCCTGTTCAACAATTGCCCGCTGTATTCCAGTGCTTCAATGGTATTGGAGAATGTCGGAGGTTCATTATTATTTACAATTGCATTAATTTCAAGGTCGTGCTGCTTCATTCCTGCTTCAAAGGCCGGCAGATAATGTTTTTCGGTTATCCGGTCAAAAGGTGGAACGTTAAATGGGGTGTTATAATCCGTCAAAAAGGGATTTTTTTCTTCAGTCCCGGGAGCGCAGGCAATCATCATAAGCAAGACAATTAGCAAAGTAAACGATAGTTTTTTCATTATTAAGAGCATTAAAGATTCAAAATGCAAATGTAGAACTTTTAACATTCCTGAAAGAGGGAGTATGTCAAATTATATAATGCGGTCATGTTTTGCCTGCCCCTTAATCAGAGTGAATCAGATGTATAAAGTAAATCAACTTTTGTTAACAACCATGCCATTGTCTAAAAATGTGTACCTTGCGCCCCTTTTTCAGGCCTTGACGCTGATAAAAGGTAAAAATTAAGAAAAAACGAAAGATGTATTTCTGTATCCTGCTTCAGCCCAACTTTCTGTGCAGGAAAATATAAGCAATTCATGACGGGTGGAGACACATAAAAACAAGCATGATCGCTTAATCAGATGTATCTTCGATGATTAATCCAACAAGATTAGATATGATGAAAGAAAACCTCACCGGGATCATTCAGAACAGTATCCGTAAAAACTGGAATAATACGGCAATGACCGATTACAATGGCGAAAGTCTGAAATATTTGCAAATTGCTGAGAAGATACTGAAGTTACACGCTATTTTTGATGCCTGCGACGTGCAGAAAGGCGATAAAATAGCCCTGATCGGTAAGAACTCATCGAACTGGGGAATAAGTTACCTGGCCACTATCAGCTTCGGTGCTGTTATAGTACCCATTCTTCCTGATTTCAAACCCAATGATATTCACCACATTGTAAATCATTCCGATGCAGTGCTTCTACTGGCATCCGAAAGTATTTTTGAAGGTCTTGATGAAAATTCCATGCTTAAAGTAAGATGTACGTTTTCATTGTCCGACTTCTCGGTGATCTCAAAGAAAAATGTACCTGAAGGACTGAAGCATGTGATGGATACCATGAATGAACAATTCATGATGAGATACCCCGAAGGTCTCAAACCTTCTGATGTTCAATTTGATCTGGTTGACAATACAGCGCTTGCCGTCATCAGTTATACCTCCGGTACCACAGGATTTACAAAAGGCGTGATGATTCCTCACAACAGCCTGACAGCCAACGTTGTGTATGCCAATCATAACATGCCGCTTGAACCGGGAGATCAGATTGTTTCATTCCTGCCACTGGCGCATGCCTACGGATGCGCATTTGAATTTCTTTGGCCCTTTACCCTGGGATGTCATGTTACTTTTCTTACTAAAACCCCTTCACCTCAGCTTATATTGCAAGCCTTCAGGGAAGTGCGCCCCCGGTTGGTATTGTCAGTTCCTCTGGTAATAGAAAAAATATACAAAAAGCAGATCCTTCCTGCCATCAGCAAAAGCTCCACCAGAACCTTGCTCCGCATTCCGGGATTAAAGAATGTAGTGTATAAAAAGATCAGAGAAAAGCTGGTTGATGTGTTCGGAGGCAACTTCCATGAAGTCGTAATTGGAGGTGCTGCCCTGAACCAGGAAGTGGAATTGTTTTTTAAAACAATCAGATTTCCTTTCTCAATAGGCTATGGTATGACCGAATGCGGCCCCCTGATCAGCTATGCCAACTGGGATAAGACCAGGCTTGAATCAGCAGGGAAAGTGGTGGACACCCTTGAAGTAACAATAGATTCATCAGACCCTTACAATGAAGTCGGAGAAATTCTCGTAAGGGGCGAAAACGTCATGCAGGGCTATTACAAGAATCCTGACGCAACCAAAGCTGCCATTGATAAGAACGGATGGCTGCACACCGGTGATTTAGGAATCATTGACAAGGATCATTTCATTTATATCAAAGGCCGCAGCAAAAGCATGATCCTGGGACCATCAGGGCAAAACATTTACCCGGAAGAAATAGAAGCCAAACTGAACAACCTGAGCTACATACAGGAGTCGCTGGTGGTGGAAAAAAATCACAGGCTGGTAGCATTGATCTATCCGGATTACGAAATGGCCGACAAACATAAAAAAACAGAACAGGAACTCAAAGAAATCATGGAGCATCACAGAAAAGCTTTGAATCATGAGCTTCCGGCATATATGAACCTTTCAGGAATCAGAATGGTGGCGGAAGAGTTTGAAAAAACACCGAAGAAGAGCATCAAGAGGTTTATGTATTCAGTTGATGAGTAACGACTGTAAGAAGATGGCACCCTGATCACAGGTTAAAAATGTTTACATTTTTTTTAACTTTCTCTTTTGGGTATTAAACTTAATAATAAGTAATTTCTGTTGTATATCAAGGACTTGCAAACCTGTAAATACAAACCGGTCATTCAGGCAATGCTCCAACAAACTGTTGCCGGATTAAAAAATTTTTATTGTGTGAAGTACATATCAAAGAAATTATATACTTTTACAGCCTGAAAATTTCGATAACCAAATATAAGTGATTGATAATCAATAATTTTTAACCAACATTATGCTGCGGTACAATGTTGCTGTTTATCAAAATCAAAATAGGGCAAATGATTATCACTGGGTTATGTTGAACAAAAATCTCGCTCATATTAAGGTTAGAGGAATTCTGTCAAATCGGGAGGATATATTTGTTTACTGGTTCATAGAAAATTTACAGTGGATGTGGTTCTCTGCCTGGCAATGATGTTCGCTAATGATTAACAAAAGTGAAACATATTTACATTACATACATGATACCTTTACAGCGAATACTTCTTCTGTTTATATTATTCTTGGCCTTAAAACTTACAGCTCAGGTTCCACAGGCCTTTAAATACCAGGCAGTATTGAGAAACAGCAGCGGTTTTCCTTTATCAGGTGAGTTGGTCAAAATTCGTTTTAGTATCATCAAGGACGCCCCTGAAATCCCACCAGGAACTCTTATTTACCAGGAGCAACACACTGAAACTACAAGCAGCGGAGGTCTTATTTCTGCAGACATCGGAAGAGGTGTTCCTGGTTCAGGATTCTCCCAGCCGGATTTTGTTAACATTGCATGGGGTAATCATGAGTATTTTGTCAGAGTTGAGGTAGATACCACAGCCATGGGCAATTCCTATGCAACGATGGGAACTTCACAGTTACTGAGTGTACCTTATGCTTTTCAGGCCGATGATGCTACGAGGACAAGTGGGTTGAAAAATCTTACCTGGAGCCAGATCCAGAGTTTACAGAATCCACCTCCCGGATCAATGTATTTTGTGAGTGATTCGCTCAAAATAGCTCTCTTCGACGGTAATGGATGGTTTTTTTTTGAACCCTGCCCACCGTTACTGCCATCAAATGCCGGTCCTGATTATATTTGTGTATGCAGCCCCATTGAGTTGTTCTTCAACCATCCGGGTGAAGGCAACTGTAGTTCATGGGAAATTATTACACCTCATCAACCATTTGAAGCTTACATTATACAAACATCCGATAACAAAAGCTATTTATATGGCCAACCAGGCGGAGAGTATCTCCTTACAAAATCCAACTTTAATCACTGCAACATTTCTGAAGACACACTCTTTGTTTTGTTTGAGTCAGTGCCAACGACTCCCGATGCAGGTGCTGACCTCCTTAAGGTTGACACGAATTTTGTTGTACTAAATGCTAACCCTCCTCAGGTCGGCAAAGGGAAATGGAGCATTGCTTCAGGACAGGGCGGTTCATTTCAAAACGATTCTATTCCCAACGCAAGGTTCACCGGGCTTCGGAATCATACATATCAACTTGTTTGGACCATCAGCAACAAATGCAACCTTTCCTATCATGACACTGTCATGATAGGATTTTGCCCTCTCATGATACAGGCAAATGCTGGAAGTTCTGTTGTCAATAAATGTTCCCCATATCAATTGCAGGCAAATGATCCGGGTGTTGGGAATATCGGAACATGGTCCGTTTCTCCCGGCGATACCACTTATTTTTCGGACATTCATGACCCTCATTCTTTGTTTTACGGAGAACCTGGTATTACTTATCAGCTTTCATGGAAAATTTCTAACGAATGCAAGACTACACTCAGTAATATCAGTGTTCATTTTGAGCCATATCCAACCCAGGCCTTTGCAGGAAATAACCAGTATAATATTGAGAGCTCATCTTACCAGCTTGATGCCAACACACCAACAATTGGTACCGGACAATGGAGTGTACTTACGGGGCAGGGTGGCTCCTTCTCTGATCAAAATTACAGCAAATCAATATTTTATGGACAATCAAACACCTTGTATACACTGGAATGGCGCATAAATAACCTGTGTCATACTTCTGCTGACACTGTAATCGTAAGTTTCTTCAGTTGCGGGGGCACACTCTATGACGACAGGGATGATGCTGACTCACCGGAATTATATCCGACGGTAACAATTGGAAATCAATGTTGGATGGCCAAAAATCTGAATGTCGGAAAAGTAATTTATAATATTCCCAGATACAATGGAATCATGGAAAAATACTGTTATGATAATGAACCATATAACTGCGATATATATGGTGGTATGTACAATTGGGTTGAAATGATGGGATGGCCGGATTCAACTTCAAATCCTCAGCAGATTTGCCTGACCGGTTGGCATATACCATCATTAAATGAATTCAATACACTTATTAGTTATCTGGGTGGTTCATCAGTAGCAGGTGGTAAACTGAAGGAAACGGGTGAAGAATACTGGACGAATAATTACAATGCTACTAACAGCAGTGGATTCTCTGCCTATGGAGGTGGCTTAAGGAGTACTTATTATTCACTCCTTAAAACAGACGGAAGGTATTGGACTTCATCAACTTCCGGCAATAATGCCTACCATCTCAGGCTGAGAGCATCAACAGCAGATACTTCAACACCAACATTACCAACGAGTAACGCAATTTCAGTGAGATGCATAAAAGATTAACTACTTTTGCAGATTATTATCACATTTGATTGATACAAATAACAGACTATTATGAAACAACGAATAATACTGCTATTAATCCTCAGTTATTGCCACTTTTCCTCAGCCCAGAATATTTTCACAGAAGTCATCGCGTCTTATGGCTTTGCAGCCGAATCCACTCATTTGAAGGTTGAATGCACTGTTGGCGAGGTCATGGTTGAAGCATACGATAATGGAACTCTTCAGCTTACACAAGGATTGCACCAGGGTTATTCTTACATTCAATCCGATATAATATTGTCTGATCAAATCATCTCAGGTGGTCATAACGAATGCTTTTCGGCTTTACAAACAATAGTAACTGAAAATTTTGTAGTGGAACAAGGTTCTGGTGTTGTGTTGATTGCCGGACAGCAAATTAACTTATTGAATGGTACCAAAGTGCATCACGGAGGAAATCTTTTAGCTTATATTACAACCACTGGCAGTTTTTGCGAAAATCCCCGTAATCTCTTGACAGTAAATACAGTTACAAATGAGAATTATCCAACTGACAACAGCCCCGTAAAAATTATGTCAGATAGGAACAATTTTGTTCATGTTTACCCAAATCCCAACAGCGGGCAGTTTTTTATTAAAATCAATGATCCGGATAATTACGTTCCAATTAATATAGAAATATTTGGCATGCTTGGCGAAAAGGTGTATCACTGTGAAGTTACTGAAACAGAAAATTATCTTATTGATATTTCTCATTATGCCAAAGGATTTTATATCATCAGGATACATCATGGTCAAAAAACATGGATTGAAAAGATCAGCAAACTTTGATAGTGGTTTTATAATTTCATTATAAAAGATAGATATGCAGGTATTTACTCGTTATGAATATTTTCGAACATAAGAAAGAATTAAAACAATCTGATAAATATTTATATAAAGATGAAAAACAAAAATTAAATGCTATCTATTAAATATGTTATAAATCTTAATAAACTATTAGCAAAATGACTCATATTTACAACTGGCTATCTCAATGGTCCAAAATTATTATCACGGTTATTATCTGGCTGATCGTGAACAACATAACTGCCCAGGCACCTCAGGCATTTAAATATCAGGCAGTTATACGAAACAGTGAAGGTGCAGCCATTGCATCTTCACAGGTTATTATCCGCATAAGCATCCTCGACGATGTTGGTTCTGCTTATTCAATGTACCAGGAAACTCACAATGTAACAACGAGTTCAGGAGGATTGGTTTCGCTCAATATTGGTGAGGGAAGCAATCCTGTTGGCTCCTTTGCCACCATACCCTGGGGCATTCAGCAATGCTTTCTTAAAATCGAAGTAAAAACTGCTGATTTTCCAGATTTTGTTCATATGGGTACATCCCAGTTATTGTCAGTGCCTTACGCATTTTATGCGAAAGAATCCGGTGGCGCACCGTCCGCAACCTGGGAAGAACTCAATGCAACGACAAAATCCAGGCAGGTACATCATCCTGGAAAAATGGTGTATTTAACGGATTTAAATCAAATGGCATATTATGATGGCGAAAAATGGTCGCTCATTGCAGCGTGTCCACCCCTTGATACCGTTTATGCAGGTGAAGACCAAATTAAAGTTATTGGTACTCAGGTACAATTAGCCGCAAGCGAATTGAAGCCAAGGCACCAGGGAAAGTGGTCCATTTTACAGCTGAATGGTAGTACAAACGGAGGCTTCTTTTCAGATAATACCAGCCCGACTGCAACATTTACCGGGAGACCAGGTCAATCATACCAGTTGATCTGGACCGGATTCACCGCCTGCGATTCTTATTCCGATACTTTAGAGGTCAGTTTCTGCCATAGCCTGACTTTGGCTTCGGCCGGAACGGATCAATTAAATATATTAAACGATACATCACTTTTTCTTGCAGGTAATACTCCATCCCCATACAATGAGGGATTATGGAGTATAGTTTCCGGTGAAGGCGGAATGATAATTAATCCGGAACTATTCGATACAGAGTTTCGTGGAATGCCCGGAGAAACTTATGCTCTTGTATGGTCCATTTCTGCCGAATGTAATCAAATGAGTTCGGATACTTTAAACATATCGTTCTGTCAGCGTCTGATGATTGCAGATGCCGGTACTGATCAGCTTGACCTTGATTCATCGGATACACAACTGGATGGAAATGATCCTGGTGATGGAATCGGACTATGGTCAATCATTTCGGGCACTGGAGGTTACTTCGATAATGAAGGAAATCATTCTTCCACAAGCACCGATCCAAATGCGATTTTTTGGGGGTTGAGGGGAGAAACTTATGAATTAAAATGGTCTGTTTCGGCAGATTGCGATCAATATTCAGAAGATTATATGACAATTCGCTTTTGTCCTGTGCTTATTACAGCCAATGCCGGCTCAGATGTGAACATTGCATGTAATCCTCATATCTTATCAGGAAACGAACCGGGATCAGGTAATACCGGAAAATGGGAAATTATATCAGGAACCGGAGGCTCTCTTCCGGCAGATTATTCTTCAGGAAATTTTACTGAATTATCTGGCATCCCCGGAGAGAACTATACATTGATTTATATAATCAGCAATGCATGCGGTTCATCAATTGATACTGTAAATATCTATTTTGAACCTCTTCCAGGCATTGCAAATGCAGGTCAGGAATTTTTCACGGAACCTATTGCATCCACTTTGGTTAATCTGGCTGCCAGTAATCCGGCATCAAATGAAACCGGGCTATGGACGATTATTAGTGGAGAAGGAGGATATTTCCTTGATGGAATAAACAATATGCCAAATGCTACGTTTGTTGGCTTACCCAATACTGCTTATCTGTTGGAATGGAAAATTACAAACCAATGTCAGCTTTCCACTTCCGATTCATTATCATTATATTTTTGTCCGGTTCTGCCAAATGCTGATGCAGGAATTGACGTTAATTCCATCTGTGGGCCATATGCACTGGCAGGTAACGATCCAGGACCCGGAAATACAGGTGTCTGGTCAGTAATCTCTGGAACAGGATGGAGTTTTTCATCAGGATATACAACTGGACCAAATACCGTACTTGTTGGATTGCCAGGCGAAACTTATGAATTAAAATATACCATCAGTAATATCTGTGATTCAACATCAGATAACAAAGTACTCTCTTTTGAACCACTCCCTTCTTTAGCCATTGCCGGAAGCGCAACGATCACAGGACCCATTGAAGGTACCATTTTTAACCTTGGCGCCAATTCACCACAAAGTAATGAAACAGGAAAATGGAGTATTATATCAGGCACTGGTGGTGCATTTCTTGATGGTAACGACACGATTCCAAATGCAACGTTTATTGGTTTACCCAATACAACGTACATGCTTGTTTGGACAATCACCAATCAATGTCAACAATCAACTTCCGACTCATTGTCAATATATTTCTGTCCGGTCTTGCCAAATGCTGATGCAGGTCCTGACTTAAGTTCACTGTGCGGCACATTAGAGCTGACCGGAAACGATCCAGGACCAGGAAATATAGGTGTCTGGTCAGTGATTACTGGAACAGGATGGAGTTTTGCACCCGGCTATACTTCCGGATCGGTGACCACTTTTAATGGACTTCCCGGAGAAGCTTATGAATTAAAATATACTATCAGTAATATATGTAGCTCATCATCAGACTTTAAATTACTCTCATTTGAACCACAACCTTCTTCAGCCAACGCTGGTGGCGGAATCATTACAGGGCCAATAGAAGGTACCATGATCACCCTTGGCGCTAGCACACCGCAAAGTAATGAAACAGGTAAATGGACGATTATTTCAGGTGACGGAGGTGAATTTCTTAATGAAATTGATACCCTCCCCGATGCAACATTTATTGGATTACCCAATTCGACTTACATTCTCAGATGGACCATAAGTAACCAATGCCAACAATCAACATTTGACTATCTTACCATAAGCTTTTGCCCTGAGTTTACTGAAGCGATTGCCGGGGAGGATGCTTCCGGTGCCTGCCTTCCTCACATCTTGAGTGGAAATACACCCAATCCCGGCGGTGTGGGAACATGGAGTGTACTTGCCGGCACTCCACCCTTTTCGTTCTGCAGTGTGAACAATCCTCATGCTTCTTTTACTGGTATCAGGGGAGAGACTTACCAACTGAGATGGACGATTTCAGATACCTGTCATACCACCTGGGATGATGTGATAATCACTTTTGAATTACTGCCAACTTTTGCCAATGCTGGCATTGATACGGTTGTTGTTGGCAATTCCTATATTTTACAGGCAAACACACCTGAGATTGGAATCGGATCCTGGTCAGTTGTATCAGGCTTAAATGGTAGCTATTCATTCACTGGCTTAAATGATCCGCAGGCTACATTTACCGGAGTACATGACCAATCGTACGTACTTGTATGGCAAATCACCAATACCTGTAATGAAATCTCCACTGATACGGTTACCATTACTTTCCTTAAACCATTTGATTGTGGTGATCTGTTGGTTGACTCCAGAGACGATCAGATTTATCCTACCGTATCCATTGGTAATCAGTGCTGGATGGGCAAGAACCTGAATGTAGGACAGATCGTATTCAATAATCAATATAATAATCCCGTCATTGAGAAATTCTGCTATGATCATAATCCTGATAATTGTGGGATTTATGGTGGCTTATATCTTTGGGATGAAATGATGAGTTATACAAACAATCCTGGTGCACAGGGAATTTGCCCTGTAGGATGGCATATTCCTATTCAGGCAGAATTTGAGGTACTGGTTGCATTTTTAGGTGAAAGTGCAGGAGGAAAACTCAAGGAAACAGGAAATGAACACTGGACAAATAACTACAATGCTTCCAATAGCTCGGGATTTACCGCTTTAGGTGCTGGTATGAAGAGTACTTTCTTTACAGCCCTTAAAGCAGATGGAAGGTTCTGGTCTTCAAATGATTCAGGAACAAACGCCACCCATCTCAGGTTAAGGGCAACCACTGATACCACAACTCTGCCTACTGCCACCAAGATTACAGGTCTTTCGGTAAGATGCATTAAAGACTGAAAATATCAATAAGAGTAAAAGTAGCATAGTTTTTTGTGGAAACTTTCCTTGTACCTTTAATCACGTTTTGCTTCCCTCTGATTCATAACAACCTGGCAAAAATATTACCAGGTTAGGCATCACAAAACTGTTCATTATTCCCATTAAAAGGTATATTGACAGTGCTGAAAGTAATCCGCTGAGCTTTGTCTTAATTCCAGAATCAGAACTTATTTACCATCCCAAAAGCTTGCGCTGCCGACGGAGATATGATTACCTTTGCTATGAATTTCAAAAAAAGGTCATCAGCAGGCCAATTCAACAGTCCCTTAGTTTAACAAATTGTTAACAAATAATTTATGATACTTATTTATTTTTGCCGCGATTCCTGACCGTCAGCTTTCATACCTCAAAAAGAGGCATGAATGACAATCGGCAAAAAGAAATTAATGAAATTTTTTAAAACTATTGTTTTTTAGCCCCAAATACAGTATTTTTGCCGGCTATTTCGTTCTAAAAATGTTTACCTCTATATATATAGCATTATTTGGCTCCTATGTTTAACTAAATAAATTTGATTATGAAAAGAAGAAGACTATTGCTTTTAACATTCGCAGTAGCAATGCTTTCTGTGTTTACGCTGAACACGTATGCACAGTTTGGCAACACAAAAACGGTTTCAGTGCTCAACAACGATGAGTTGATACGGGCAGTTGAAAACCCGAATGTAAAGATCATCTTACCCAAGGCAGGCTATTATGCTTTCCTGGGTAAAGAGGTTGCAGACGGCGATAAAGTAATCAAGGGTGAATCATTGCAGCGTGCATCGTGCGTGTACATTCTTTCTACTTTCACATTCTGCGCCAACACTGTACCATCGCTCCTTGCACAGACAAACGGAGATGTTACCTGCGCGATTGATGGTCACTGGACATACTCGTACAACGGCGGAACCTCTGGTTTCCCGGGGTCAGCAGTTTTTGATGATGATACCGATCCCAACACTTCGGTCACCGTCAGCCACCCTGGAACCTATATCTTCCGTTATACCTGGTATGACAAGCCATACTACATCGCACCTGGCGTTCCTGATCCAACGGCTATTCCCATTGCCTATGTTGAAGGAGACCATTTTGCTGTTGAAACACCTGGTATCGAAGTATCATCGGTTCCGACGCTGTGTGAAGGTGACTGCTTCAATTTTGAAGTCACTGTTACCAGAAACAGAGCTTTGCCTCCATTGTCTCAGGCACGTCCACCTTATGTATTCGATTATTCAGTGAATGGTGGACTACCCACTGTCTTTTCACTGGTTTCAACTGATGAAACAGTCCCCGGCGTTTCCGGTATTTACAAAAAGGACGTTTATGCTGTTGATCAGTGTGACTGGGATTGCGGAGATTACTCATTCACTTTTAATTATTTAAGTGCTCAACCAATTACCTGCGGCGTTACTTCGTTCGTGCGTGAGTTCGAAATCTACGACACTCCTGTAATTACCATTCAGGGTGACGACGATGTATGCCTTGATGACCTGCCATACGAACTTGATGCAAGTTATACGGTAGATTGTCCCTATCCTGGTGCTGCAGCATGGACATTAGTCAGTGGCCCCGGAACTGTTGATCTCGTTGGTAATGTAATTAATGGAGTCAGCGTTTGTGGCGCTTATGTATTCCAGTATGCAGTTACCAATGGACCATGCGATGCATCTGAAACAGTTACTATTAACTTTTTCGACGTGCCGGCAATAACAATTCAACCTGATGCTGAAGTCTGTCTCGAAGATTTACCATATAATCTGACTGCTTCTTACACAGTTGCCTGTGATTATCCGGCTGTTGCAGTATGGACACTGGTAAGCGGACCCGGCACTGTTGACCTTGTTGGCAATGCTGTGAACGCTGTCAGCATTTGCGGTGCATATACATTCCAGTATGAAGTTACCAATGGACCTTGTTCTTCCTCATCCTCAGTTACCATCACATTCTACGACAAGCCTTTGGTATGGGTTCAGGCAGATGATGAAATTTGCGGATCTGAATATGAACTTCAGTCAAGTTATTACGTACAATGTCCACATCCAACCCTGTTCTCTGCCGGTTGGTCAAAGGTAAGCGGACCCGGCAATGCATTGATTAGTGGCAATGTTGTTACGGTTGATGCCTGTGGCGAATATGAATTTGCCTATACAGTAAATAATGGATTTGCAGCTTGCGAAACCGTTTCTACAGTAACAATTAATTTCTACGACAAACCTGTTATTACCATGCAGGCTGACGATGAAATCTGCGGTTTAACCTATGATCTCACAGTATCATATACGGTAGGCTGTGCTCATCCCGATCTGACAGCAGAATGGTCGCTGGTAAGTGGTCCGGGTACGGCTGACTTTGTCGGCGATAATGTAACTGTAAGCGTATGCGGTGAATATGAATTCGCATACACAGTTGACAACGGATTCCAACCGTGTACTTCAGTTTCTACAGTTACCATTAACTTCTACGACAAACCTGTTGTTTACATGCAGGCCGATGATGAAATTTGTGGTGATACCTACACACTTGCAGCCAGCTACTATGTAGCCTGTATGCATCCTAATTTCTTAGCCGGATGGTCACTTGTTAGTGGACCTGGCAGCGCAAGTTTTGTTGGTAACGTTGTAACAGTTGATGCCTGTGGCGAATATGAATTTGCCTACACGGTAAATAATGGATTTGCTGCCTGCGAAACTGTATCTACTGTAACCATCAATTTCTACGACTCACCAGTTGTTGATGCAGGTCCAGATGATGAAGTTTGCGGATTAGAATACACGTTAACTCCCTCATATACAGTTAACTGTCCTGACCCGGGACTCACAGCAGTATGGTCAGGCCCGACCGGAGTTACATTCGTTGGAAACGTAGTTACAGTTCCCGCATGTGGAGAATACATCTTTGCTTACACAGTAACCAATAATTCCTGCCCTCCTGTTGTTGATTATGTAACTATTAAGTTCTTTGATACACCAGTTGTGGATGCCGGTGATGATGATGAAGTCTGTGGATTAACCTATATGCTCGATCCTTCATTCACTGTTGATTGCGATTATCCCGCAGTTGCTGAATGGACTGGACCTGCAGGTGTTATATTCAACGGCAATGAAGTTACTGTTCCGGCCTGCGGTGAATATGAATTCGCATATACCGTAACCAATGGACCTTGTGGCCCTGTAACTGATTTTGTAACCATTAAGTTCTATGATATCCCGGTACCTGAAGCAGGACCTGACCAGGAAATATGCGGCTTGAGCGCAACTCTCGCCGGATCTTACACTGTTGATTGTCCGCATCCGGGAATTACTGCTTACTGGGGTTACAAGACACCTGCTCCCGGTACTGTAACATTTGATGATCCTTATGATCCCAATACAGGTGTTACTGTATCTGCCTGCGGTGAATATACCTTTGTTTATACTGTCGAAAACGGCCCATGTGGCACCGTTACTGACTTTGTGAAAATTAACTTCTACGACGAAGCAGACATCACTGTTGATGCACCGGAAGAAGTGTGCGGCTATGAAACAACCGTTTACGTAGCATACACTGTTGATTGTCCGGCTGCCACCACTGATAAATCATTCAGTTATGTAGGCCCGGGCACAGCAATCATCACTGATGGTGTAGATCCGGATACTTACAACATTGTCGTTGACCTGTGTGGTGAATATATATTTACTTATACAGTTGTCAATGGGCCATGCACAACTTCAACAGATTTCAGCATTACATTCTACGAATCACCCAAGCCAAGGATTGTTGGTCCCGCCACAACCCTGTGCCTTGAAACCGACTACACAGTTGTAGATGACCGCACCTGTCTATTAGGAACGGTTGAATATAGCTGGACCATTGTTGGTGGTTACTTTGTACCAAGCGGATTAACAACCGCCACAGGTGATGCCGTAACTGCAATCTGGACTGAAAGATGTGGTACCTTATCAGTATTTGCTACCTTACTTGAAGTGGATGACTGCTTTGGTGAAGACATTGATGATATCTGCCCCGATATGCCTCTGCTTGAAGGCCAGATCAAATACTGGAACGAGTTCGAAACCTACATGCCAACCCCGTATCCAACATTTGATTATGCTACCTATCCTCACGATTACTTCTATGTTGAACTGTGGAATGGAAATAACTTCCTCGAAGTTGTTGCTGCTCAGCCACGTCTGAAAGAAGACCTGATTGAACTGATCTCTCATTTCGAATTCGATATTGATGCATATTTTGATGATTATGGTTGCGACGGATACTGGCTGAAGGTATGGGATGGTGGATTGTACTATCACTATGCATTCCCGGGTGGCTCAGGCGTTCCGCCGGTATCAGGAACACATCTTGGTGCCAATTACACTTACAAGAACTGGGGTGGTGGCAATGCTACCGATGCTCTCATTGTAACTCAGATGGCATCAGGTTTGGCAGTTAATCCTCCTGTTCTCGGTGTTGGTTCAATTGCATCAACTCCTATCTACGGCTACTATTCACATTCAGTTGCTGATGTGAACAGTTCGAACCGTTATGTAAACGGTGGTATCACAGCACTGGATGCTTTGACCATCAATTACCGTGCTCTTGGTCTCATTGGCATGTTCCCGAATAACAGACCAGGTGGTGGAGTCCAGTATTCTCCGAACTTTATGGTAACCGGTAGGATGGTAACAACCCTGCCAGAAATGACATGGCCGTTACCGTTCGATTATCAGTTTGATGCAGCCGGCAATCCAGTCGCTGTACTGCCATCGAATCCTGATGATGTACCGTTCTTCCACAGCAATCATTCATATCTGTACTTTACCAGCGCACTTGATCACAAATACAGTTCACGTCCTTTGACACTGAGCAGTAAACAAAAGATCAATATTTACTACCAGGCATTGGGTGATATTAACTCAAGCTTCGTACCACCAAGTTATCCGTTCCCATACTATCCGAAGGCTGATGAAACCATCACCCTTGCATATGTTGGCGAACAGGTTGTAAGCAAGGGAGAAATTGTTACCGTTCCTATCCGCATTAACCGTAATGCAGAACTGGGCGCTATCACACTCGACCTGACTTACAACACCAGCCTGATCGAAGTAGTTGGTGTAAATCATGGTGAAGACTTTGTGAACATTGATGCTGAAACAGGAACACTGCGCATCAACTGGTGGAACCTGCAAGGTGCAAACTTTGCTGCCGGCGAAGCCATTGCACTGGTTGAAGTAAGAGTTCTTGCCGACATCAGCGCCGATGCACGTTTCTTCGAACTTGCCAACAATACTGAACTTGCTGATCGCAATGCTCAGACCATCAAGAAC
This sequence comes from uncultured Bacteroidales bacterium, assembly GCA_964419945.1. Classification (GTDB taxonomy): domain Bacteria; phylum Bacteroidota; class Bacteroidia; order Bacteroidales; family JAAYJT01; genus JAAYJT01. Next base: position 29,022 of record CAYQRU010000026.1, read on the forward strand.
ATTACCCTCGAAACCACTGCTTTAAGCACGGTTAGCGGCGATCTGTTCATCACCAATTATCCGAATCCGTTCCGTACTACTACCAATATCAGCTACAGCCTGCCCGAAGCAGGAAATGTAAGTCTGGTAGTTTACAACAAACTCGGACAGATTGTTGAAACGCTGGTTAGCACTCGTCAGGAAGCCGGTACATATCAGGTTGAATTCGGACGCACCGACCTGACACCGGGCGTATACTTCTACAAGATCGTTGTGGAAGGTGAATCCAACACTCATACAAGTACCAACAGTATGATCTTCATGAAATAATTTTCGTGATTAATAAACTTCCGGGGGTATATCCCCCGGAAGTTTTTACCTTTGAAAAATATTTTTATGTTCCAGCCAGGCATGATGTTTATGTAGATGAAAGTTACTCACAACATACGGATGATCAATGTAAAAGCGGCTATTTTATTGGCGGCTTTTCTGGTTTTACGCAGTACTGTATCCGGACAGATTACTGTTAGCCTCGGTAATCTCGTATGTTGCAATAATACCGATGTTCATTTACCTGTTTATGTATCCGGATTTAATGATATAAATGCGATCACACTGCAAATTCAGGTTGATACCTTATTCAACAACTATGTCGGATTGGATAACCCCGATATTAACTTATCAGGAGGTTCTTTGATCGGAAATATTAGCTACACAAACAGCCCAACTATCATTATTACCTGGTACCGTGTTTCTCCCATAACTATTCTCGATGGTAAATTACTGGATATCGTTCTTCATTATAAAGAGGGTAGCAGTTCATTGTTTTTTAACGGAAACTGCGAGATTGCCAGTGGACTGATACCTGTTGACAGTGTTATATACATAAACGGATCAATCAACAAAGAACCTCAATCTTTATTTCTTGCCGAAGGAGAAACGGCCAGGTTTTCGGTTAACCACGATGATGAAAGCATGTATTTATGGCAGTGCAATACGGGCGAAGGCTGGACTGACCTTACCAATACAACACCTTATACCGGAGTATACTCGCATGAACTAATTATCAATAACATAGCATTAAATTTTAATAATAATACATATCGTTGTAAAATCAATCATAATGAATGTGAGATTATCAGCGCCCCAGCAACCTTAATGGTTTCGCCACTGAACATCAATGAGCATTATCTTCAACCAGCAATCTTAAATGTTTTCCCAAACCCAAACCATGGAGTATTGTATTTTGAAGTTGATTCACCTTTGAACAATGTCGGTATTTCTATCCTTGATATACTTGGTAATCAGCTCTTTTATTCATTTTTCCACGAGTTGTCAGATAATCACATTGAAACCATTAATACCAGTTTGTTGCAACAAGGTCTCTATTTCTTTCAGCTCACCTGCGATGAGGTTGCTCTTAATACGGTAAAAGTGATCATAAAATAAACCTAAATCTATAAAAATGAGAAATGTTATTATGAAGACAAAAGTTTTACAACTGCTACGGAAGGTATATACCTTTTTATTCATCGTGCTTGTGACTTCCCCGGTGTTAATGGCTCAGTCCAGTCTCAGTATTGGTACACTGAGCAGCACGCCCGGACAGGCTGTATCAATACCAGTGAGCGCAAGCGGATTTACGGGTAACATGAATGCTGTTACGCTGAAAATTGATTTTAACAACAGCATTCTTACTTTTACCGGCATAACGCTCCTGCAGCTTCAAACAGGTTTGGTAGCCAATGCATCAGGTAGTACCATTACCATTGTAAACAGCAACACCGGTAATCCTTTTCAGATTGATACCGGTGATCTCCTGAATCTGAATTTCATTTACAATGGTGGAGGAACTTCGCAGATCAATTTCAAACCCGGAACTGAAATCACTGATAGCAATCTTTTACCAGTCGCTGTGATTCTTACAAACGGAAGTGTTGCTCCCGCAACTCCGCCACCTACCCTTCGCATTGGAAAAGTATATGCGCCAGTTGGAAGTTCGGTAACAGTTCCTGTTGATGCATCCGGATTCGATCCTGCCCTACTGGTTGGTGCTATCACCCTTAAGATTGGATTTCCTGCCGGTGTGTTGGTATCCACATCAATCACTTCACACCAGGGTTTAAATTTTGGTTATTCAGCAACATCGAATCAGGTCACTCTTACCTGGAGCAGTACAACAGGTAAGATCATTGTTAACGACCTGCTTGCTGAGTTGAAATTTAATTTTATTACCAACAACCTCGCTACTGTTAAATTTAATCCTGGTGTAATTGTTTCAGATATTGGTTTTGTTACTATTCCCGTTCAGCTTACTGATGGTTTTGTAAGTGAGCTTCCTGTTGGTTACAAGGTTAGTGGATTGCTCAAATATGCTGATGTTGCCGGTACGCCTTTATCGAACAGCATAGTTGAACTTTGGGATGAAACAGAAACGCTGCTGATAGAAAGCACAAGCACCGATGGTTCAGGTATGTATGAATTTACAGGCGTGGTTTCCGCTAATTATGTAATTAAAGCATCTACTACCAAACCAGTTGGTGGGATTAATGTTGACGACCTTTGGGATTTGTTTGACTATCTTGACATTGGCACACCCGCATTTTCAGGTATCTTTCTCCTGGCCGCTGATTTTAATAACGATGGAATCATCAACATTGACGATGTATGGGATTTATTTGATTATCTTGATAGTGGAAATACACCTGCCAACTATATTCCCTGGGTTTTTGAAAGTCATGCTATCACAGTAAACGGCGCTGATTTATCGGTGGATATTTCAGGTTTGTGTTCCGGTGATGTAAATGCTTCTTATAATCCAATCCCTTAAATTATTAAGTAACCCAATTTTTTGAGATATGAAAAAACTGATTTTACTATTAAGTTTTGTGCTGATCAGCGGATCAGTTGTCCTGTCGCAAACTTTAGCAACAGAAACGTTTTCGGAGCCAAACATGAATCTTCCAGCAGTAGGAAGCGTCTTTAATGTTCCCATTAATGCTACAGGATTTCCGGCAAATCTTCGTTATATAGAATTTTTCCTGCAGTACGACCCCAGTATATTATTATTTGTCGGTTCTGCAAACAAACAGCACCCTGCTGTTACATTATGGATAAATAATACATCAGATCCTACTGTTAAAAAGATAACATATACTGCGGTACCTCCGTCTTCTTTCACTATCGTGGATCCCAAACTCTTTGATCTTCAGTTTCAATTTTTAGGTGGAAATTCGGATATTACCTTCTTAACCGGATTTGGCGTTGAGACATCAAGATACAGAGTTGGCAGTGTTATTACTCCAATAATTAATTTTGTGCATGGCGCAATCCTTGGAGGTTTTGTTGATAATACCATAACAGATGGTCTTTGGGAAACTCCTGCCGACTGGGATAAGGGTGTAGTTCCCAATGCTTTTCACAATGTTTTTGTGCTGGGAGAAGCAAGTATTAATTCAGCTGCCATTTGCAATGACCTTACTATTGAAAGCGGAGGAAAGCTCACACTGAATGCAGGTTTTTCAATTACTCCCGGAGGAGATATCCTCATCAATTCAGATGCTACAGGGACCGGATCCTTCTTAAATAATGGTGATCCAATAATACTTAACGGAACTGTTAAGCAATATATGACCGGAATAACTGCAGGGGGAGACACCACATGGCACCTTGTTTCATTACCCGTAGCTTCCATCATGTCGGCCGATGTATTCCTCGGTTGTCACCTTCAATACTGGAACGAAACGACCAGCAAGTGGAAAGATGTTCAACCGCATCCCGATCCTTCATACTCTGTTTTAATGAATACAGCTATGAAAGGATATTCAACAGCCTATGTACTTTCTAATCCGGGTGAAGATAAGATACTTGAATTTGTTGGTCAAATTAATGATGGACCTTACAACATTAGCGTTACCAACAACGGAACAAGTGGTAATATTAACTGGGACGGCTGGAACCTGGTAGGAAATCCCTATCCATCCTCACTTGATGTGGATGCTCCGGGATGGACCAAAGATCCAGTTTATGTAAGTTTAGGTGTTGCTTACTGGGATCAGACTTTTGGACCTGAAGGTGGCTACCGTTATTATGGTGCCGACATGGGTCTCAACGGGGGAACACAGTATATTCCACCCATGCAGGGTTTCTTTGTGAAAGCTTCGGGGGTGGGAGGTCCTTATGGAGTATCAAACGCTGCAAGAACACATTCAAATCAGAATTTTTATAAAAGTGATCCGGCCAATTCACTCAGATTGATGGTTCAGGCCAATGATTACAGCGATGAAACAGTTATTCGTTTTATTGATGACGCTGAGTTGACATATGAAGGCAAATACGATTTCTTCAAGATGTTCGCCGATAAAATGCCACAGATCTATTCAGTTACTTCAAACAACGAAGAACTGGCCATCAATGCCCTGCCTGAAATTGACGAAAACACACCTATTTCGTTAGGTTTCAAGCCAGGATTCAACGGAGCTATGTCAATAACAGCGGGCAGTCTCGGAACTTTTGACATAAGTGTACCGGTATGGCTCATTGATCATAAAGCGAATGTTCAGTGGAATCTTCGCGAGAATCCGGTATATAATTTCGTTGCTGACGAAAATGATAATCCGGGTCGTTTTTCAGTTCATTTCAAGAACCTTACAGGCGTACCAGGTATTGACGGACCGAATGTAAACATATACTCCTACAACAAAAGAATTTATGTTGACGCCGGTCAGATCACCCGTGGAGAAATTGTTGTCTTAAATATTATGGGGCAGGAATTAGTTCGTGAAAAACTCTCAAAGCAATTAAATATTATATCTTTGCCAGTTTCCCATTCATATGTGGTTGTTAAGGTGATTAGCGATCAGGGAATCAGTTCACGAAAAGTCTTTGTTGATTAATTCACCGAATTGAAGAAAATAAAAGAATCATCAAAATATAAAACCTAATACAATGAAAAAGACGATAAGACAATTCATCCTGGTCGTTTCCATCATAAGTGCCGCTGCTTTTTTCAAT
>CAYQRU010000027.1:0-33893 GCA_964419945.1 uncultured Bacteroidales bacterium
GTAACCTCTTGCGATGGAAACAACTTTTTGTTTACCGCTTAGCCTGCTAAGCGCTCTTTTGGCTGCAATAGCAGAATAACCAGGCAAATCCTCACGAAGTTGTTCCAGTGAGAAAGCATGCCTACCTTGGGTGCGAAGCCGATCTATCCAATCGCTGATTTTGATTTCATTGTATGGCATTTCCGATTTGAATATTTTGCGATAGATACCGTTTTTTGGTACTTTTCGCAAAATTAAGAACATTTTTTAATCACAGCTATAAATCTGCTATTTTTAAAAATATTAAGTTGCAATTTACCCCTTTTTTTTTGGGGGTTCATTGCAAGTCAAAGGAAAATATTTACAGAGCACTCTTATGCTTCATTAGAATCCCTATTGCTTTAGCTATTAATAACTTTAGTTGCAGTTTATTGCAAAAAAAGCATGGCACGAGAGCGGAATGATCTGTATTTCGCTCGAAGATGAAAGAGAAATACCCTTTCAGGTTTATAAGAACGAACGCCTTAAGAAAGCTCCGGTTTCCGCGCTATACAATATCGAAACAATTTGTAAGGGTACCGGATTGCATTGGCCCGACCTTGATGAAGACTTATCCGTGCAAGGAATAATGGAGGGTCGTTTCGGTAATGCTGAGTGATTGTCTTTTTGAAGATTAACCGAGAGCATCGCTCACTGCTGTCTTATCAGTAAAACGCAGAATACCTGCGCATACTTCAACGCCTCCACAGGATTGGCGCTGGCATCTTTGTATACCAGAGGACTTACGGTGATGATGGCAATTATGCCCTACGCCAAAAAATTACATGAATGGTTTTCACTACCCCGGCTGACATTAAATAAGGCCGCCGGAGGCTTCGGCAGTAAGAATATCTCCTCCGAAACGAATATGAATGAGCGCATGAAAAAAATATCCTCCTCTATTTGTTACTTTCACAAAAAATAACGTTCTTTGCACCCCAATTTCAAAAACCGTATTTAATTATCACAGCCATGTCAAGGATTTGTCAGATTACAGGTAAGCGTTTGATGGTGGGCAATAAGGTTTCACATTCCAACGTAAAGACTAAACGCAGGTTTTATCCTAACTTGCAGACCAAAAGATTTTTTATTCCCGAAGAAGACCGTTGGATTACTTTGCGCGTTACAGCCGATGGTATCCGCCATATCAATAAGAAAGGAATCAGCGCCTGCCTGAAAGAAGCTGCTGAAAAAGGATACCTGAAAGCATAAAACCATAAGTTATCTTAATAAAATTAGCCCCATTTTTACCGGGGCTTTTTTATTTTCCGCCGGCAGCAATGCAAAAAATGGCATAGTAGTTTTTACTTTTACCAGACCATCCAGGTAACTGACCGATTTGGATGATTTGTATGTCCGCTCGCACAAAGTCAGTACAAAAACATGGTAAATTTTTATGCTTTGCACGAAAGATCAAAATCGGCCGTTATCTTAATCATTATTCCCCTGCTAATTATAAGCATATGAGATACCTTAAACTTCTGATACTTGCAGTTTGCTCAACTTGCTTTTTACACGCAGCCCACTCTCAGCAAACTGCTGTTGTTAAAGGTAGGGTATTTGACAATAAGAATACGCCTATAGAGTTGGCAACTGTCAGGCTATCAGACCTTAACAGAGGAGCTGTCACCGATTCCGGTGGAAATTACAGGATCTCAGTACCAGCAGGTCGCACGTTAACATTGATATTCAGTTTTCTTGGTTATACCACCGAACGTGTGAGCGTAAATTTGAAAGCCGGAGAGGAAAAGATCATCAATGTTACCCTCACCGAAACACCTACCATGATCACAGGCCCTGTGGTGGAAGACAAACAAATACGAACATCCACTCTTACACGTATTGATCCCAAGGTAGCAGTATCTATTCCCAGCATTTCGGGAAGCGTCGAAAGCCTTATCAAAACGATGCCAGGTGTTTCATCGAGCAATGAGTTAAGTTCTCAGTATTCGGTGCGTGGAGGAAATTTCGATGAGAACCTTGTTTATGTGAACGATATTGAAATTTACCGTCCGTTCCTGATCCGCTCCGGGCAGCAGGAAGGTCTCAGCTTTCTGAACTCAGACCTGGTATCTTCCATACTTTTTTCGGCAGGCGGTTTTGATGCAAAATATGGCGATAAAATGGCTTCAGTACTTGATATCCAATATAAAAAACCACGTGAATTTGCTGCTTCGGTTTCAGCCAGCCTGCTCGGGGCTTCTGGACATATTGAAGGTATTTCGAATAGTTCCCGGTTGACTTATCTGGCCGGGGTGCGATACAAATCAAACCAGTATATCTTGAAAGCCATGGAAACCAGAGGCGAATACAAACCTTCATTTACTGATGCCCAGGCTTATATTTCCTGGGAACCTGGACCCGCATTCGAGATTGCTTTCCTTGGCAATTATGCCCGAAACAACTATAAGGTGGTGCCAGAAGATCGTGAAACTGCATTTGGAACCATCAATGAGGCTTATAAATTCAGGGTGTATTTTGAAGGCCGGGAAGTTGACAGATTCGAGAATTATATGGGTGCCCTGAGCGCATCATGGAAACCAGGGAAAAATTTAAATCTTAAACTTATAGGCTCAGCTTTCAGCTCACTCGAGAGTGAAGCTTATGACATTCTGGGTCAGTACTGGATCGGGAAGCTGGAATCAAACACCGGAAACGGTGATTATGCAGAAGTGGTTGAAGCCATTGGAGTTGGTTCTTACCTGGACCATGCAAGAAATTACCTTGAAGCCAATGTCTACAGCATTGAACACCGTGCTTCTTATATTCTTCAACATTTAGCATGGCAATGGGGAATCAAATACCAACATGAGTTTATTGACGACCGCCTGAATGAGTGGGTGTTGATTGATTCAGCAGGTTATTCTTTACCTCATCCTGCCAGTATTCCGGGACAGATCAACGAAAAACCTGAATTTTTGCTGAATTCATCGGTAAATACCAGCAATAAAATTGTTTCAAACCGTTACTCGGCATTTATACAAAATACATGGACACTGGACGGTGAATCCGACAGGTTGCATCTCACAGCAGGAATCAGGACAAATTATTGGGATCTGAATAATCAAATGCTCATTAGCCCACGCGCTACTTTGTCGTACCGTCCTGAATGGAAGAAAGATATTTTGTTCAGATTTTCTGCGGGTTATTATCATCAGCCACCCTTTTACCGTGAACTTCGTGACCTGAAAGGCGAAATCAATAAAGATCTTAAAGCGCAAACAAGCATTCATTTTGTTGCAGCTGCCGATTATAATTTTTCAGCCTGGAACCGTCCATTCAAGTTTGTCACAGAAATTTATTACAAACACCTCGAAAACCTCATCCCTTACGAAATTGATAATGTGCGTATCAGGTATCATGCCTTAAACAATGCAAAAGGTTACGCTCAGGGAATTGATTTCAAAATCAATGGTGAGTTTGTAAAAGGAATTGATTCATGGGCCAGTCTTTCGATCATGCAAACCATGGAAGACATACAGGACGATTTTTATTACAAAACCGATGGAACAAGGGTTGAACCGGGTTACATTCCCCGTCCCACAGATCAACTTATCACATTCTCGTTATTTTTCCAGGATTATCTTCCGCGGAATCCAACGTATAAGATGCACCTGAACCTGCTGTTTGGAAGCGGGCTTACCTTTGGTCCACCCAATTCACCAAAATATAAAGACACCCTTAGAATACCACCATATCGCCGGGTAGATATCGGATTCTCAAAAGAGATTATCGGAGCCGATTCTCCTTTACGTGAAAAGAAATTTTTCAGGCATTTTCAATCACTCTGGGCAAGTCTTGAGGTTTTCAATCTTCTTCAGGTCAACAATACCGTTTCTTATATCTGGATCCGTGATGTAAGAAACAGGCAGTATGCTATTCCGAATTATTTGACTCCAAGGCAATTAAACTTCAAATTACAGGCAACCTTTTAATGTTTTAAATTCTTCGGGAAAATTCTCCACCTGTTGAATATTATAATTTTTTGTTGCACAATCATGAAATTATTATCTTTGCCTTATCAATTGAAATCAAAATAAACCTTAATCCCCATGTCGAAAAAGGAAACACCCGATCTTTCGTCGGTTAATTTTATTGCCAAGGAAACTGTTATAACCGGCGATGTTCAATCGAATGGTGATATTCGGATTGACGGAATTCTGAACGGAACACTCAAATCGGCAGGAAAAGTTGTGATTGGGTCAACAGGAAAGGTAGAAGGTGAGATAACCTGCCAAAATGCTGAAATCGAAGGCGACCTCAAGGTAAAGCTATTAGTTAAGGAGCGGTTAAGCCTGAAAGCCACCTCTGTACTGAGGGGGGATATTATCACCGGCAAACTATCAATTGAACCAGGCGCTATTTTATCCGGAACCTGCCAGATGGAGAATCTTGACAAGCTTCTGTCTGATATTTCAGGTTAATGATTTTTATGCATCAGTATCCTGCTTAATAGTTGATCCCGTCGTTCACCTTACGCCAACGTGAAAAAATGTTTGCTCAGAAGTGGATGAACCTGTTTGGTTGCAAATTTCATTATCCCATGGAAACAAACCCCGAAGTATTAACCCTGACATACAAATAAACTTATGCTGTATATTACCCGCCGCGAACATTTCAATGCCGCACACAGGTTGTTTCGTATAGATTATACAGATGAGCAGAATCTTGAAGTTTTCGGCAAGTGTTCGAATCCAAACTGGCACGGACACAATTACATATTATATGTTACAGTCAAAGGTGATGTAAATCCCGAAACCGGTTTTGTTATTAATCTGAAAACTCTTGGACACCTTATCCGTAATACCATCATTGATAAAATTGATCATAAAAACATGAACCTTGAAGTGGATTTCATGAAAGGCAGGCTGGCCTCAACTGAGAATCTCGCCATTGCCATTTGGGAAGAACTTGAAATACATGTAAAGTATATGGGTGCAGAATTGCACTGCGTAAGGGTACATGAAACTGAAAACAACTACGTTGAATATTTTGGAAAACATTAATATAGAAACTATGACCAGCCAGATTATTAAAGAAATGATGCAGGAAAACCTGATGGACGGCTACGAGAAGATTGATCTGTATAACCAGGAAATCATCGAAAAAATTGCTGCGCATTATCATGAAATTATTAAGCTTATCGGTGAAAATCCTTCGCGTGAAGGCCTGGTAAAAACCCCTGAGCGCGTAGCTAAAGCTATGCAATTTCTCACTCATGGATATGATATTGATCCTGAGGGAATTATTCTTTCAGCCATGTTCCGCGAAGACTATAAGGAAATGGTTATTGTAAAGGATATTGAAGTGTACTCGATGTGTGAACACCACATGCTTCCTTTCTTTGGAAAAGCACACGTGGCTTATATACCCAACGAACACATCGTGGGCATCAGTAAAATACCCCGTGTTGTAGATGCCTTTGCCCGCCGACTGCAGGTACAGGAGCGTCTGACCCGTGAAATTAAAGAAGCATTCACCCGAACACTTAAACCATTGGGTGTTGCCGTGGTCATTGAAGCACAGCACATGTGTATGAGTATGAGGGGCATTCAAAAGCAAAATTCGGTTACAACAACTTCAGATTTTTCCGGTGCTTTTACCATTGATAAAACCCGTGCTGAATTTGTACATCTGATTGGCTCAAAGTTGCATTAACACATAATAAATCTCTGAAGCCTGAGATAGTTTTCCAATACTTTGAAACACAAAAGTTTTGTTGACAGGTTTACATTATTGAATGCACTGATTCCTCCACCATAATTTTTAACTCGGTTTGAAAGAGAATGACGAATATTGAACCAGTATTATTGAAAAGTATAAACAATATAAAATATAACAGTCATGAAAGCTTATGTATTTCCTGGGCAGGGCGCTCAGTTTACGGGTATGGGTAAGTATATGTATGACGAATCTGCAATGGCTAAGGCCATGTTTGAGCAAGCCAATGATATCCTGGGTTTCCGTATCACCGATCTGATGTTTGCCGGCAACGAAGAAGACCTGCGACAGACCGGAGTAACACAACCGGCCATTTTTCTCCATTCTGTGATACTTGCTGCGACACTGGGCGATAATTTCCAACCTGGCATGGTTGCCGGACATTCACTCGGAGAGTTTTCGGCATTGGTAGCAGCCGAAGCTCTATCTTACGAAAGCGGATTAAAGTTGGTTTCTGCGCGTGCTCAGGCCATGCAGAAAGCCTGTGAAACAGAACCCTCTACTATGGCTGCAATCATTGGCCTCGACGATGAAACGACAGAAAAAGTATTAGCCGGTTTAAATGAAATTGTTGTACCAGCCAATTATAACAGTCCCGGGCAATTGGTAATTTCCGGTTCGGTAAAAGGGGTAGATATTGCCTGCGAAAAGCTGAAGGCAGCCGGCGCCAAACGGGCACTTCCGCTCAAAGTGGGCGGGGCTTTTCATAGTCCCCTTATGGAATCTGCACGCATCGAATTGGCTGATGCGATATACAAAACTACTTTTCATGCTCCGGTTTGCCCCGTATATCAAAATGTGAATGCATTACCGGCAACTGATCCTGCTGTGATCCGGCAAAACCTGATCGCCCAGCTGACTTCTCCGGTTCGCTGGACACAAACTGTAATGAATATGATCGCTGATGGCGCCCGCACTTTTATTGAAGTAGGACCAGGAACGGTATTACAGGGTCTGGTAAAGAAAACGGATCCTTCAGTAGAAGCATTCAGTGCATGATGAAAGCCATTCGGGGGCAGTGTGTGCAATTCACCTGTACAATCAAACCTGCAGAAACCAGAACATACACTCTTGCTATCTTGCTTAGTCATTTTGTCCATGACCTTTTGCACATAACCATCAGGTCTGAGTTAGCAATTCAGGGATATGGTGCAACACAAAAAGCTCCGTGAAAAGTCTTACTGATTTCCGAGTTTCGTGTTATTCTTCACCAAATTCGGTGAATTCGAGATGCCTGCCACTCAAAAAATCAAAATGTGTGAGGCGTCGAAGTTCATAGAAATTGCGCCAATAGCTGTGCAGTGCCGAAATATATCCAAGTGCAGCATTATCCTTTTCAGTCTGTGCCAGGTTTAACTCAATGATCCCTATTTTCCCGATCAGATAACGTTGCTTGGTCACCTCATAGCGTTTCAGTGCCACGGTATCGCTGCGGGCAGCGATCATTAGCTGGTTCTGCTGCATATTGAACTGTTTCACCTTTAAATTTACTTCCTGGTCAAAATCAATTTGTTCCTGTTCCACTGACGTTTTTGTAAGTTCACGACTCGATTCCGCCATTTTAATTTTACCTTTGGCCAATCCCCAATCGAGGATGGGAACCTGAACTCCTACCATGACACGTTGCTGATCCTTCGGACTCAGATAAGCTTTGCGAAGCTTATCAGCACTTTGGGTCAAGCCATATTCGGCATAAAGGTTAGCATTAAAGCGGCTTTGAAGTTTAGCCTTGCTTAGTTCGCTTTCTGCCTCAATGAGTCGGCGTTTAAAACCAAGGGCAGATGAGCGGTTGCTTCGGGCATGATTCACAGCCTGGTGTGGTTCAATGATTAGTACTGAAGTTTCGTAAGGAGGTTCAAGTTCAATTTTAATTTCTTCAGACAGACGAAGGTAAGATTTCAGGTTGAATTCCTTTGTTTCCAGGTTGAGCCTTGAATTTTCCAGCGCTGCCTGTGAATTTAAAAGATTGAGTTCGGTCTGAAGCAGTTCATTTTCGGCAATGGTACCCATGTTAAAGCGCCCCCGGGCGATTTGGAAAAGTGTATCATTGTTCGCCTTGTTCAGGTGCTGGATCTGGTTTTGAATCTGAGCCATCAGCAGGTCGAAGAAATAATTGATGGTGGTGATGGCGGTGGCTTCCATGTCCTCAACATAGCGGCGTTGTGCTTCATTGTAACGCAAAGGTTCTGTTTGCCGGCTCCAGCGAAACTGATTGTAAGCAAACAAAGGCTGGCGGAATCCGATATTCAGCGGTGTTGATAAATAGGATGTAATAGTAGAATCGGTAAACAGATCAATCCGCTGAAGGTTGGTATTCATAAAAATCTGGCCGCCTGTCAGTTTAATGTTTTGGCTGAGTGAAAGATCTATACTGGAACCCATATACCGACGGTCCCGGAAAGCTTCGCTGCCATCGGGTTGGGTGATAGGTTCAATAGAGCGATTTAGTTCCGGTAGTGTTGCATCGAGGCTTAGCATAGGCATAAATTCTGCCTGATGGGTTCGGTATTGCCAGTAACTACTGCGATACCGATGGCGTGCGATCATAGCTTCGGGCGATTGCCTTGTTGCTATTTCAATAGCTTCGCCTAATGTGAGCCTGATTACATTTGATTGTCCGGTAACCTCTAAGCTTTCAATAAAGAATTGAATCAGAAATAAAAGGAAGAGGGAGTTATATCTATTCATGTGGGAACGATGGTGAAAAAATTGGTTTTAAAAAGTTACGAATTCTGATCATGTGATATTGATAAAAACCTATTCATACCTCAACGATGCCAGCGGGTCCTGCTCCGATGCTTTTTTGGCTGGCATATAGCCGAAAGCGATGCCAACTGTTGCAGCAACACCAAAAGAAATGATGATTGATAGTGGTGAAACGATGGTGAGAATACCTGTAAATTCGGTAATACCTTTAGCTAGCACAATTCCGAGAATAATGCCAATAAATCCGCCACTAAGGCTGATCATGGTAGCTTCGGCAAGAAACTGAAAAACAATATCTGTTTTACGGGCACCCGTAGCCATCCGAATTCCTATTTCCCGGATTCGCTCCATGACAGAAGCCAACATAATGTTCATGATCCCGATGCCACCAACCAGCAGGCTGATACCGGCAATAGCTCCGAGGACAATATTGAAGATATCTTTGGTGCGTTGCTCCTGTTTCAACAAAAGCTCAGGAACCTTGATCTCAAAATCATCCACACCCTGATGGCGGCGTTCCATCATGCGGCTGAGCACCTGTGTGGTGGAATTAAGCTGAGATGTTTCATGCACCTGCACCACAATACGATCCAACTGGTTGTTTTCAATACCGGAAGCTCCCGTGCTGTATGATACAGCACCTCCATCGAACACAATAGTGGAAGAACTTCCACTCACTGCAGCGGCATTGATCAGCGAACGGTCGCGAAAACGTAACAATGCAGTCTGCAGAGGTATATATACACTATTATTGTAATCACTGATGCCCAGGTTCTCACTTGATTCAGGATCGGCAGCACGGTTCTCAAGAACACCAATTACTTTCATCCAGATATGGCCGCATTTAATATAATCGCCAACAGGATCTTTATGGGGGAAAAACTTGACTTTTATTTCAGAACCCAAAACCGCAACTGGTGTGGTTTCTTCGAGGTGCAATTCGTTGAAAAGTATTCCTTTTTCTGTCTTAAGATTAAAAACATCAAAAAAACCGGGAGTCACGCCACTAAGTTTTGCCATGCTCCGTAATCCATCTTTAATCACCGGCGCATCATAGACAACTTCAGCGCTCACTTTTGCAACAGTGGGAATAACAGATGCTATGCTTTCGGCATCGTGAAGCGAGAGACCCGGGGAATACCTGCGAACCAGGTTCTGGCTTTCTTCCTGCTCTCGCTGGGTTTGTTCAACAGGTCGGGGAATTATTATAATATTATTGACACCTACCAGTTTGATCTGTTCCAGAATTTCCTGTTGCGCTCCTGCACCAATGGCAAGCATAGCAATCACTGCAGCAACGCCAAAAATTATTCCCAACGCGGTAAGGATGGACCGGAAACGGTTCGCAAAAACCGCTTCCAATGCAATTTGTAAATTATAAGCGTGCCTTTCCACTAATACTTACAGGTTGATCAATTTCCATTTTTCGGCATGCTCAGGAGGAACCATATACACGGGGTCGCCTTCGTGCAATCCTTCAAGCACTACAATTTCATTTTCATTACTGCGACCAAGTCGCACCTGCTGCCTCACCTGACGCCCTGCACGGTAAACATAAGAAATGGTGTCGAGCGTGTGAACACTTTCAAGCGGAATATACACTGCATCGGGAATGATGTCTGTAATGATTGTGTTTTTAGTGGTCATGGCAGGGCGTAAAATAGTATCACTTTCATTTACCACTATCCTGACTTCGAAGACTTTGGCATTGCTGTTACGCAATTGTTCGCCAATATTGGCCACTTCAATTACTTCACCGGTATAACTTTTATCAGGAAATGCATCTACCCCTATTTCCACCTTTTGTCCCGTTCGCACTTTGCTGATGTCAATCTCATTCACATAGGTTTTACTAATCATTTCAGTAAGATTGGGTAACGATGCTACCACGTTGTTCCAACCGGTTTGAATGGTCGAGCCGATGCCTTGTTTACTGCCGTCCCAGTTCCGGCGGTGAATTACCATGCCAGCCTTGGGTGCATAAATCCTGAACTGCTTCAGAATATCTTTAATCTGGGCATAACGCCGTTCCGATTGTTGCAGCGATGCGGTCACTTCCTGCATATTGGCTTTTGCTTTTTCGAGCTTCAGATGATAGTTGTTTTGAGCCTGCTCGTAGGATCGTTGTCCTTTTTCAAGGTCAATCTGAATTTGTCTGATGGTAGCTGGCGGTTCATACCTGCTCTGATCATAACGAAGTTGTAATTCCTCAAGATTATAACGTAAATTGATAAGTTCTTCCCTTGCGTTGCGCATTTCCATGGAGGTGTCGAGCCGTGTCTTGGTAAATTGAGATTGCAACTTTTCCAGTTCTGTTTCAATATCTTTCATCTGGTTCATGAGATCCGAACGGTCGAGGTCGGCAACGTATGCGCCCGAATCTACAACAGTTCCATCAGGAATAATGTCGTTGATCTTCACCTGCCAGATACGGAATTCCCTTAATCCAGAGGGCCCGCTGATATCCTCTGAGCTTTTGGCTTCAAGTTCACCTGAGGTTACCACAAGCACCCTGAATTCGCCAAATTTTGCAGGAACAACAATGGTATTTTCCGTTTTATCACCCCGGCCAATAAAATACCAAAGGGCAAGCAAAACAACAATGAGCACTCCCAGGGTAATGTATATGCTTTTTTTCATCAGGGAATTAAAATGAATAATTACTAAGAAACGAAAAATAAAAACGTTGATCTGTCATGTATAGTATGATTTTACAATATACAGGAGGTGGCTTTTCAACCTTACGAAATTTTACTCCAGTTTTTCTTTTGTAAAGCCAGGTATTGCAAATGCCTTTTCACGACAACATTTACCGGATGCTCAAGTTCGGGGTCCATCTCAATGATCTTTTCTGCTGCTTCTCTGGCTAACTGAAGTATCATGCCATCTTTCGCCAGATCGGCAATTTTGAACTCAAGAGCACCACTTTGCCGGGTTCCCTGTAACTCACCAGGGCCGCGCAGATTGAGATCAACGCTTGCTATTTCAAATCCATCGTTGGTATTTACCATTGTTTCAATACGAGTGCGGGCATCTGAGGTAAGTTTGTAGCTGGTCATAAGTATACAATAACTTTGATCTGCGCCACGACCTACCCTACCCCTGAGTTGGTGCAACTGCGACAATCCGAAGCGTTCTGCATTCTCAATCACCATCACCGATGCATTGGGAACATCCACACCTACTTCAATGACTGTAGTAGCGACCATTATCTGTGTTTCACCATGAACAAATCTCTGCATCTCATAATCTTTACCGGCTGCTTTCATTTGGCCGTGAACGATGCTTACCGCGTATTCCGGTAACGGAAACTCTCTGACAATGCTGTTGTAACCATCCATCAGGTCTTTCAGATCCAGTGCTTCTGACTCCTGAATGAGCGGGTAAACCACGTATACCTGACGTCCTTCCCGAATCTGCTGTTTCATAAATCCAAACAGCCTTAGCCGTTGTGAATCATTGAAATGAACAGTTATAACAGGTTTTCGTCCGGGAGGCATCTCATCAATAACAGAATAATCAAGATCGCCGTACAATGTCATTGCAAGTGTACGGGGAATGGGTGTGGCTGTCATGACCAGTATATGAGGAGGAGGCGTGTTTTTCTCCCAAAGTCTGGCACGTTGCGCAACTCCGAAACGATGCTGTTCGTCAATGATCACAATTCCAAGATTACTAAACTGCACTGTATTCTCAATCAGAGCATGAGTTCCGACCAATATTTTCAATTCACCACTCATCAGGGCTGTATGGATCTCATTTCTCTTAGCTATTTTTGTTGATCCGGTCAACAGTTCTATTTTCAGATCCATGCCTTTAAGCATGCGGCTGATCGTTTCGTAATGTTGTGTGGCAAGAATTTCGGTGGGAGCCATCATACAAGCCTGAAACTCATTGTCAATTGCCATCAGCATGGTCATCAACGCCACCACAGTCTTTCCGCTTCCAACATCGCCCTGCAACAGGCGGTTCATTTGTTTTCCCGAGCCTGTGTCGGTGCGTATTTCACGCAGTACACGTTTTTGCGCATTAGTTAGTGTAAAAGGTAAAAAATGATGATAGAAAGTATTAAAAAAATCACCAATTTGTAAAAACGGAAGACCGCTTTCTTTCAACTTGCGACGCTTGCGATCGGACAACATAGGTAGCTGGTTGAAAAACAGCTCATCAAATTTCAACCGGTACCTTGATTGGGCAAGTTTATAAGTATCGGCCGGAAAATGAATATTGATCAGTGCGTCTTCCCGGCTCATCAGTTTTTGCTGCCTGATCAGTGCATCGGGTAAGATTTCAGGAATATTTCCTTTCACCTTTTCGATGAGATGGCTCATGATTTTTGCTATCCCTTTGCTGTGAAGGCCTTTTGATTTTAATTTCTCGCTGGAACTATAAAAAGGCTGCAACGGTTCACCTGCAAGTATTCTTGCTTCTGAGGTGGGTTCAAATTCAGGATGTGGAATATTGTATTTGTTGTTAAAAATGGTTGGCTTGCCAAAAACCAGGTATTCGGTGTTTGGAATGATTTTTTCTTTAGCCCACCGGATTCCCCTGAACCACACCAGTTCAATTACACCGCTATTGTCAGCCAAAACCGCAGTAAGACGCGTACTACGTTTTACCCCTGTTTCTCTGAGATTACTGATCACACCTTTTACCTGAACATAAGCGGCTTCTGATTTAATATCGCGTATCTGAATTACTTCGCTGCGGTCAACATGGCGGAATGGAAATAACTGCAGCAGGTCGTAAAATGTATGAATATTACACTCTTTCTTTAGCAACTCAGCTCTTGCCGGCCCAACGCCTTTAAGGTATTCAACGGGTGTTTGCAGTAGTGGTGTATACATGCTTTTACCATCAAGGATGATTGCAAAGGTAACAAAACTAAAAAGGCTGCTCCGATCTGGAACAGCCTCCTGCGATATTTTTTATACAAACTAGTATTCCCAAAGGTCGGTTTCCCAGCGGAACATTTCCTCCTTAATTCTTTCTGATTCAAGCAGCGCATCGAGACCTGAGACATAATCGCCTATCTTGCGGTCGTATACATTATCTTCCTTGTAGATATAACTTGAGAACATCCGTTTCATGAACAGGTCATCATAGCTAAGTCTTTGACCATTATTCTGCTGGTTAAAAACTTCTGCCTGTGCCAGTATTTTTCTTACATCCGGAAAATAGATCCAGAAAAGCGGATCGTAACCACGCCATTGTCCATAAGAATCATAATTGTCGCGAACAGGGCAAATTCCCAGAATCCTGGCTTCAAAAACAGAGCGCTGTTTATCAAACACCCAATCTTCCTTGACACGGAATAGTTTTACATCCATCGGGCTAAATCTTCTGGCAATCACAGTGTCGTAAAAATCATAAGGCGGGTCAGGACGGCGTTCACGTATGGTATCAGCTTTGTTTATACGCTTCTCAATATCCTGGTAAGTGAGTGGAACAAGAAATTCATCTGTCGGACTGGAGGCATCATAAGCCTCAATAGTGCCTTCTTTAAGTGCATCCATGAGTACAGTGATCAGATTTCTCCAATCTTTTCTTGGAAATTCAGGATAGTAAAATGGCTGGTTTAATCTTTCGCGCAGATCTATTACTCTCCAGATTCGTTTTACCCAAATTACGTCGGCTTCCCTTATATGTGATAATTCAACGGGAGCGCGCTCTGCGATGTGCTGCTTATCATAAACGGCATCGCGCGGAGGATTCACTTGTGCTTCAGCATCATTAATAAGGGAGAATAAACTCCAGGATAGCAATACCAGAATTATTCTTTTCATTTTATTGTAATGTAAGATTAATAGTTCCTAATTTACGGGTTCCTCCATCAGGGCCGGTGGCATAAATATCTTCCAACCACACCCTGTCGCCACGACGTGCATTCTGTATATACGATTTCATCTCTTCGGTAAACTGATTACCGTTGGCCTGTCGTTCAAAAATATCGCCTGATCTCACCGAAACAAATCTGAAAGAAGTAATGCGGAAAGTAAGATCAAATTCAAAGTCAGCAGGCATGGTGGGGATGATAGCGTTGGCTGCCAGCAATCTTGATTTTTCAATGTTTCCACCTGTCAGGTTGGCAATAGTAGCTATGGGATCAGGGACACGTTTTATGCGAAATTCATTGGAACCCATATTTTTCCCATCGGCTGTAACACTGATAACAGCCTTCTGTGCACTTTCAGGAACGCGAACGATCCATTCATTCCCCGACCGGCGAATTTCACCCACTGAAATACGTGGTTCAATTCTTGAATCGGCCATGCCTGATACTGAGATGGATACCGGATTGTCAACACCTGTATAAAAAACATTCATTTTGGTAGCTGAAACGGTAAGCGATGGTCTTCCAACAATGAACTCGTGGTTGAAATTGTATGACCTGATCTGACCTGATGGATCGGGAACAAGAATTGACCCTGCATAACGCCTTACCCCTTCGGATGCAGCAGGAAGGCTGATCTTAACCGATCCTTCTTTTCCTTTAATTTTTCTTGCTGACGACAGGTTCTGACTGGTTACCTTATCAGCACCATCAACAAAAAGTACCTCGGGATTGCTTTTAGTATCATATGCGGCCACAAGAACTTCGGCTTCATAAGTATCACCCAGAAAAACAAAATTGCTGGAAGGAATGACTTTAGCTTCAATCGCGTCAAATTTATAACTATCAGCATCAACCGAAGCAAACAAAAGGTTCACAATATCATACTCTGCATTTTGTACCTCGTTGATAACCTTATTTAATATAGTTGTATTGGCGGCAAGTATCGTATGATAAAAGTTATGCATTTCCCAGTTTTCTTTCTGGCCATTCCGGTTATAAAAAGGACCCTCAACATCTAATCCGATATTAATTCTTTCGCGATCAACAGGTTCGAGCACATTTAATACTTCTTCTCTGTAATTTTCAATCCGTTTCTTTACTTCAGTCGCTCTACCTTCATTAATATAGAAATTGGTGGTGCGGTCATATTTATCTTTACTGCCTGCTTCCCGCAAAGTCAATGATCTTGCCTCATCAATGCTGATATTTTCAGAGTGTGCCATTGCAGCAATGTTCATCTCAGCCAGGTAATTAATAATTTCAGCCGACAGGCTTCTTACCCGAACTGCCTTTTCGAAGAAAGGCCCAACCCTTGCAGGATTGAGCGCGTTCTGCTGTTCAAAATTGTTATATATTGCTTCAATTTTCCTGGAAAAATTTTCATTAGTTGCTTCCATACTTTCGTTAACCGTGACAAAAGCCTCAAGGACCTGAACCGAAACATTCAGTGCAAGCAGGGCTGTAAGCACAAGATACATCATGCCAATCATCTTTTGCCGCGGTGTCTCTCTAAATCCGGCCATATCGAGCTGTTTATGATTTATTGGATATTGATGATTTATTTTTGAGGCACGTTCAAAGCTGTAAGCATATTCCCATACACACTGTTCAAGGCTGAAATTTTCCGGGTTAGCATATCCACCTCTTCTCTGTATCTGTTCATATGGGCAGAGGTTTGTTCAATGTTGCTAACAAAATTGCCTACTGAATTCTGTATTTGTCTGCTCACGTCAGCCTGTTGCTGGATACTTTGTAATTGCAATTCATACACAGTATTCAAAGCCGATAAATTTGAAGCCACTTTTTTCAGTTGTGCATTATAGGTTTCACTTTCCATCTTGCTTTGATCTAAGGTTACAAAGGTTTTTGAAACAGTTTCAGCCGATTGCGCATATTTTTTCGCAAGTTCGTTTACCGACTGCGTAGCCAGATCAATGGCTCCGGCAAACTGGGTGGTAGACTGCAAATCATTTTTCAGAGTTAATGAGGCTTGAGAATACACATTTGAAAGGTCGGCAATCTTTTGGGAGGCATTACGGATATTGGTAGTAAACTCTTCGGTAACGTGTAAATCCTTATCGAGAATTTCAGAGGTTTTGCTTGAAGAAGCGGCCAGCTTTTCAACCGATGAGGATGCTTTCTGCATATTATTTACAAATTCATCAGAGGCAACAGCAGCCGTGCTGAGATTTGAAAGTTTTGCTGCATTTTCACTGAATTTACGCAAACCATCCCCAAGGCTTTGAATTAATTCGGGACCAATCTTAGCGTCAGCAAGTAAATTGTCAAGTTGCTGGGTAGCACCTCCCTGTGCCGTTGGTCTGAGTCGGTTGGCAGACTTAACAGGCGTTTCTCCATTGTGGTAAAGATGTGCAAGCTCAGGATACACCAGGCTCCAATCCGGATCAACAGGTGGCACTTCAAAAGCTGAGAAAAAGAAAATGATTGATTCGAGGCTCATGCCAATCAGCAGCATTTCATTGGCATAGTCATAATGGTTAATCTTAAACAATGCTCCAAGTATAACTACCGAAGCGCCAATACCATAAAGCTTGGACATGAAGTTCTTGAAGCCTTTGCTTCTGACTAAATTATTCAGACCCATATTAATATACTTTTAAACTTTTAAGGAAATTAATGTTTTCAGTTATGTATAACATTAGTTGTAAATTCTTGATGCCTTGCGGGGGCTATCGCCTTTTTGGCGGCCAAGATAGCTTTGTACATTGCGAAATCCGATATAGGATTTTGCAGTATCCTGGTATTCATATGTTCGTGATCCGGAATTCAGATAATAAGCAATGTCTTTCCATGATCCACCCCTGATTACTTTGCGTTTCAGGACTGCAGGATCATTATCCTTTGCTTCGTAAGTATATGCAGGATTAAGATCCCAGGTAAAGTTGTATGCTGATTCATGGAAAGCATCATTTGTCCACTCAGCAACATTTCCTGCCATATCATAAACCCCGAAATCATTAGGTGGAAAATGTGCCACAATCAACGTCGTTAAACCACCATCTGCCGGGTAATTGCCTCTGCGCGGTTTGAAATTTGCCAGGAAGCAACCTTTTTCATTAAGCGTATATGGGCCACCCCATGGATAAGGGCTAAGGGTGTTTCCCCCGCGTGCAGCCCATTCCCATTCAGCTTCGGTGGGCAGGCGAAAATCCATCGTAGTGGCACGGTCTCTGCCTGAAAGGTACCCGGATAACAGTTGGGTTCTCCAGATACTGAAAGCACGTGCCTGCTTCCAGCTAACTCCTACAACCGGATAATGATCATAGGCAGGATGCCAGAAATATTTTTCTGTGAGCGGGTCGTTGAACGAATATGCATAGTCATGCATCCAAACGAGGGTATCAGGATAAACATTGATTCTCTCTTTATTTACATATACCGATCGGTCACGCATACCCTGGGGTCTGTTGGCAAATGAGCCATCTTCTGCATTTCCTGAAGAAAAATCTTTTGCAGCAGCAGCACGCAGATCAATCCAATAGTATTCGTAATAAAGCTTGCGGGCATCTATTTCCTTACGTCTATAATAGCGCTCATTTTCAGGAATAAACATGCTTTCCAGGATTTCACGTTCTTCTTCTCCGTCCCAATCTATTTCCTTGCTCCAGTTTAGTAATGCCGGATCATAGATCTCGCCGGTTTTACGATTTTCCTCTATCAGGTATGTTTCAGGCTGTGCACCACCCAACAATACCCTTGCCATGGAATCTCTTACCCAGTGAACAAATTGCCGGTATTCGTTATTGGTAATTTCGGTTTCATCAATAAAAAAACCGGCAACTGATACTGTGCGTGGTTGATAAGCATGCGTGCCCATCACGTCTTCATCGCCCACACCCATTGTGTAACTACCCATGGGAATATATACCATGCCATAGGGATCGGGCTGATAATATTTCTGACGTTTCTGTACACCGGTCAACTCTCCTTTACCTGCGCTACCGCAGCTTCCAAGTATCAGAAGTCCAAGCAAATAAATGGTTAATCGTTTCATTATCGGATGATTGTGTTCATTATGCAATTAACGGAACTGTAGTGTGATTAGTATTTCTGATGAAAGGTTTGAATGGATAATAATTTTCTCAGCTACAAATATCGAGTATTTCGAAAGCTGTTTCTGAATTGTTCCAATTCAAGTTTGAAACAATAATTGATCATAATCTCATGACTACCAAGACCTCCAACAACTGATAGAGGGATATCGTAAGAATAGCCTATACGCATGTCATTTGAAGTAAATCCGACCATGAGTGATATGGCATCCTGGTGGCGGTAGGTCATTCCTCCATACACTTTCTTGTTATATGCCACCAGTGTGTTAATATCGGTTTGTATACTGGAACCATCTGATTTTATGAAAACGGAAGGCATAAATTCATAAGCCGGATTTCCCCCCAAATTAAACTGAAAGCCACCTGTCAGGTAATAATGCCGCCTGAAATTGTTATATGCACCCGAAGAATTGTCAAACTCTTTGCTGCTTTCAAGCAGACGTGTTGAAGAAAAACCAATGTAATATTTTTCGGGAACCTGATAAAACAATCCAAGGTTGATATCGAACATCATATTACTTGCTTCACCTTTCAGGTTCTGAAGAATGGGGTCAGTTTCGTCAACTGCAAGAAATTTTCCTGCATCCAGAATTGAGTTGATAAAATTCAATTGCAGGCCAATACCCAGCCGCGCTTCACCTAGCTTGCGATGATAAGAGTATCCCAACTGGATGTCATTGATAGTATAAAAGCCTATTTTATCCTGCATAACGCTACCTCCAATACCTCCGCGTAATGATTTCACTGTTCCATCTACAGAAATAAGGTATGTTTCGGGCGACACCCTGTTTCCTTCGGCATCCTTGAATCCTACCCATTGCTGACGGGCAAGGCCGGTAGCACAGATAGCATTGCTTAATCCCGCGAAACCGGGGTTCACTCCCATATGATTGAACATGTTATGCGTAAACTGTGGTTCCTGCTGGCCTGAAACTATCGAAGCAACGAAAAGAGCTTGCAGTAATAATATGGTCTTAAGAATTGAATGCATTCGTCAGAGCTTGTTGTCGTTCATTGGTTTATTAATCTCCTGAACCAGGATTACCTGTTGATATTTGTTACTGTCACTTTAGCATCTGTTTACATCTGTGTTTTCGGCTGCAATGATACAAACTTTATCCTCGATGTTAAGTCCCGGGTGAAAGAACTGAACCGGTTAAGACGTTGTTAATAACTCCAGAATACTCATTTTATTATAGGTTTTACCGCTCCGGGCTCCGATAATCTTATAATTTTGTACCCGTTTTTATAAATTTACTTAAATTATTGTCTATATGGCATTTATATCTTCAGAAAAACCATTCTCAAAAAAATGGCTCATCAATTATAGTTTGATCATCCTTGGAACTTTTATTCTTGCTGCAGGATTTGTCTTCTTTATCACCCCGAACATGATTGTACCTGGTGGCGTTTATGGGATTTCTATTGTGATCCATTATCTCACTAAAGGTCTGTTTTCCTTTGCTCCCGACGGATTGCCGGTCGGTTTAATGGGCTTGATCCTTAATATTCCGTTGACTATATTAGGAATCAGGATTTTAGGACCGAAGTTTGGAATAAAAACAGTGCTTGGTTTCGTACTGACTTCTGTTTTTATGGATGGTCTTACCTGGTGGTGGGGCGATCGGCCGCTGGTAGAGAACGATCCGCTTTTGTCATCTATTTTCGGGGGTGTTTTGGTTGGTTTCGGACTTGGACTTGTCTTTAAATCAAAAGCATCTTCCGGCGGCAGCGATATCGTTGCCATGATCCTGGCAAAATATACGCGTCTTCCTGTAGGCCAGTTGATTATTTATGTTGACTCCGTTATTGTGCTAGTTGGCCTTGTTGCTTTTGGCGACTGGCGTATTCCCTTGTATTCATGGATCGTCATTTTTATCACAGGTAAGGTAATAGATGTGGTAATGCAGGGTGTAAGTTACGATAAAACACTTTTCATCATCTCAGACAAATATGAGGAGATTCGCAATAAAATTATCAACGATCTTGATCGGGGAGGTACTTTTATTTCAGGAAGAGGTATGTTTCAGGGAAATGAGAAAACCATCATTTTTACAGTTGTGAACCGTAGGGAACTGGCAATGCTTGAGGAATTTATACATAAGACTGATCCCAGAGCATTCCTCACCGTGATGGATGCCAACGAAATTATTGGAGAAGGTTTCAAATCTATCGGGGATAAAATAGCAGATTAAGCCTGCGCGAATTTGCTTAATGTCCACATCTGATGAAATAAAGTATTCATATTCTTTTTTCTGCACTTCAATCAGCAAGTTGTTTTTCAGCCCGGTATCATATGCGGCAGTAATTGCACAAATGCCAAATGTATTACCTTTGCCGCAATACTGATGCTCTCAAATCATTCAATTTTATGGTTACGAAAGCCGGAAAATTATTGGCCTCAATCCAACATCCTGACGATCTGAAGCTTCTGGCAGAAGAACATTTACCTGAATTGTGCAATGAACTCAGGCAATTCATCATTGATGTCACTTCTTCCAATCCGGGACATCTTGGCGCAAGCCTGGGTGTCGTAGAGTTAACCGTAGCACTGCATTATATTTATAATACCCCTTACGATCGCCTCATCTGGGATGTTGGTCATCAGGCATATGCGCACAAAATTTTAACCGGGAGACGTGATGTTTTTCAATCAAACAGAATGTACAAAGGAATCAGCGGCTTTCCGCGACGAGAAGAAAGTGAATACGACGCTTTTGGCACCGGCCATTCCTCCACTTCTGTCTCGGCCGCCCTGGGTATGGCCGTTGCTTCTGATTTTCTGAAAGAATCCAACCGGCATCATATCGCCATTATTGGTGATGGATCCATGACTGGTGGTATGGCACTCGAAGGGCTCAACAATGCAGGAGTTACCAAAACAAACCTTCTGGTCATACTCAACGACAATGGAATTGCCATTGATAAAAATGTTGGGGCCATTAAAGAATATCTTACCGATATTGTTACTTCTCGCACATATAATAAAATCAAGGATCAGATATGGTTGATATTAGGTGGACGGAGCACTTACGGAAAAAACTCACGTGCCATCATCAAACAACTTGGAAATGCCTTAAAATCAACAATATTCCGCCGAAGCAACCTGTTCGAAGCATTCAACTTCAGATATTTTGGACCGGTGGACGGCCATGATGTCATCCGGTTGACTGAACTGCTGCGCGATCTGAAGAATATATCCGGACCCAAATTGTTGCATGTGATCACAAAAAAAGGCAAGGGCTTCCCAAATGCTGAAAAAGACCAAACCACCTATCATGCTCCCGGACTGTTTGACCGCAATACCGGATCACTCATCGAAAGCCCCTGTGCCAACCAACCCCCGAAATACCAGGTAGTTTTTGGCAAAACCATTCTTGAACTGGCTGAACAAAACGACAAAATTGTTGCCATAACCCCGGCAATGCCTACAGGCTGCTCACTTACATACATGATGGCAAAGATGCCGGACAGGGTTTTTGATGTTGGTATCGCCGAACAACATGCCGTTACCTTTTCAGCAGGATTGGCAGCAGGCGGAATGGTACCATTCTGCAATATTTATTCAAGTTTTATGCAACGTGCTTACGATCAGGTAATTCATGATGTAGCACTTCAAAAATTGCATGTGATCTTTTGCCTTGACCGTGGTGGACTTGTTGGCGAAGACGGTGCAACCCATCACGGTGCATTCGATCTCGCCTATTTTCGTGCTATTCCAAACATGGTTATTTCATCACCCATTGACGAGGAAGAATTGCGAAATCTGATGTTCTCAGCCCAACTATCTAATAAAGGTCCCTTTGTGATCCGTTATCCCAAAGGACGGGGCATCATGCCCGAATGGAAAACCCCTTTCAGATTTTTAGAGCCCGGCAGGAGTGTGTTGATTTCTGATGGTAATGATCTCGCAATTCTGACTATTGGTCATGTGGGGAATTATATTAAAACCGTTCAGGAAAAATTGTTATCCACCGGTATCACCCTGTCCCATTATAATATACGCTACCTGAAACCAATTGACGAAGAAATTCTGCATCAGGTGTTCCGGAAATTCAAAAAGATCATCACCGTTGAAGACGGAACCATTCATGGTGGTTTGGGAAGTGCTGTGCTCGAATTCATGGCCGTTAATCGTTATCAGGCAACGGTGGTGAGATTGGGCATCCCCGACCGGTTTATTGAGCACGGGAGTGTTGAAGAATTGCAGCATGAATGTGGCTATGATGCGGATAGTATCCTGAAAACTGTTCTTGATCTGTTTCCTGAGAAGCAGAAAGTTGATAAATAATTGCCTGGAATTTTTTTTTGAATCCTGCATCGTTATAGTATCTGAATATCAATGGTAAAAAAACACAAGCTATCCGAAGGTCTCTCACATAATTACACAATCATCGGGATTGTTTCCCGTATGATTAACTTTCAATTGTGTTTCCATATCAACAATACGCTTCATATCAGCTTGAAGAGAGAGGGCGACCTGCCGGTTATAATATATAAAAGCAATGTCACCGAGCACTTTCCATTTTTCCGCTATACCGATCCTCATTACAACAACAACTGGATGCTGGTTTCTAACAGAAACCAAATGCAAAAGATGCTGCTGGTTGATCTTAAGCTCATTGACTATTTTTTGTTTATTGAAAATCTACCCTCATTTGTGGAGATTAAAAACATCATTGTATCATTAAAAAATATTGCCGGGATCACACTTGCCCAACAATTCAACATGGAAGTTTCAAAAGGACTGGAATACCTGTTTCAGGACATTGAAATCTACCTTTCTAACCCGGATCGTACAAAATGATATTGATAAGCACTCAGGCAATGATCATCAGTAATCAAAAAAAGATGAATCAGTTGTATTACTGATCATAATTGATTTGCAGGAGTTTATTCATCAGCCGGTTTTCCTGCATCTTCTTAATCAACAACCTCGCTTTCCTCTCGTTAAAACCTTTTTATTGTCATTTTGTTGAATTATAACACATTTCATATGCCAGGCAGAAGGCCTGTTGTTTCCGACAGAAATTAATTACTAATTTTGCTACTTTAATTCAATCTAAATAAGCGACTGTTAACATTACCTTTGATGGACAATAACCAGCAGAATATATTGGAAGAAGTCACCAGCCAGGATTATAAGTATGGTTTTTATACAGACCTCGAGATGGAAATCTTCCCAAAAGGGCTGAACGAGGATACTGTGCGTGCGTTATCGGCTAAAAAAAATGAGCCTGCATTTATGCTTGAATTTCGGTTGAATGCTTTTCGCAAGTGGATTACCATGAAAGAACCAGCATGGGCGCACATCAAATATCATCCAATTGATTATCAGGAAATTATCTACTATGCTGCTCCAAAAAAGAAACCTGAACTTGAAAGTCTAAACCAGGTAGATCCTGAGCTG
The DNA here is from genome assembly GCA_964419945.1 of uncultured Bacteroidales bacterium. GTDB lineage: Bacteria > Bacteroidota > Bacteroidia > Bacteroidales > JAAYJT01 > JAAYJT01. The sequence continues at coordinate 23,765 of CAYQRU010000027.1, forward strand.
ATCGAAACTTTTAACAAGCTTGGCATTTCACTTGAAGAACAAAAGCGTCTTACCGGAGTAGCCGTAGATGCTGTAATTGACAGCGTTTCAGTGAAAACGACCTTCAGTGAAACACTTGCCAAACATGGCATTATTTTCTGCTCTTTCAGCGAAGCAGTGCAAAAGTACCCCGATTTGGTGCAAAAATACATGGCTGCAGTGGTTCCACCCGATGATAATTATTTTGCAGCCTTAAATTCTGCTGTCTTTTCTGATGGTTCATTCTGCTATATTCCCAAAGGCGTCAGATGTCCTCTTGAGCTTTCTACATATTTTCGCATTAATGCCGCCAACACAGGGCAGTTTGAACGTACGCTCATTGTTGCTGATGAAGGCAGCTATGTAAGTTATATGGAAGGATGCACCGCACCTTCACGCTCTGAAAACCAGCTTCATGCCGCCATCGTAGAGATTATTGCCATGAAGGATGCCGAAGTAAAATACTCCACTGTGCAAAACTGGTACCCCGGAAATAAAAATGGCGAAGGGGGTGTATATAATTTTGTTACCAAGCGCGGTATCTGCAAAGGGAACAATTCAAAAATCTCATGGACACAGGTAGAAACCGGTTCGGCAATTACATGGAAATATCCCAGTGTTGTGCTCATGGGCGACAACTCAATCGGGGAGTTTTATTCAGTGGCGGTAACCAACCACCATCAGCAGGCCGATACCGGAACCAAAATGATACATCTTGGTAAAAACACACGAAGCACGATCATTTCAAAAGGTATTTCGGCCGGACAAAGCAACAACAGTTACCGCGGATTGGTGAAGGTAGTCAGGCGGGCAATAAATGCACGAAATTTTACCCAGTGTGATTCGCTGCTTCTTGGCGACAAATGCGGCGCTCATACATTTCCGTACATTCATAACGAGAATGCATCTTCTATTATCGAACATGAAGCTACTACTTCAAAAATATCTGAGGATCAACTGTTTTATTGTAAACAAAGAGGTATTGACACTGAAAATGCCATTGCATTGATTGTAAATGGCTATGCCAAAGAAGTGCTCAAGCATCTTCCGATGGAATTTGCCGTAGAAGCCCAGAAATTATTGGCAGTGAGCCTCGAAGGAAGCGTGGGATAGGTTATCAGTTTCTGATTGTGAATTTATAAGTACGGATTTTCGTGAATGGAAGTACCTGATTGGAAACTGAGTTATATATATAACAGGTTTTAATATAAGAAAAATAAGCTAAAATGCTAAGCATTAAAGATTTAAAAGTATCAATCAACGGCAAGGAAATTCTTAAGGGAATCAACCTGGAGGTAAGGAACGGTGAAGTGCACGCCATCATGGGACCCAACGGTACCGGGAAAAGCACCCTTGCCTCGATTATTGCCGGGCGTGACGTATTTGAAGTAACTGGTGGAGAAGTCCTTTACAATGGCAAAAATTTACTTGAGTGGCCTGTGGAGCAGCGAGCCTGTGAGGGTATTTTCCTGGGATTCCAATACCCCGTGGAAATACCTGGTGTAAGTATCATCAACTTTATGCGAACCGCGATCAACGAACAACGTAAGTATAAAGGACTTGATCCGATTCCAGCGCCAGAGTTCATGGCCAAAATGGATGAAGCAAAAAAAATGCTCGAAATCCAGAGCAGCCTTACTAACCGATCGGTAAATGAAGGATTCTCAGGAGGTGAAAAGAAAAAGAATGAAATTTTTCAAATGGCAATGTTACAGCCACGGCTTGCCATTCTTGACGAAACAGATTCCGGATTGGATATTGACGCCCTGCGGGTCGTTGCCACAGGAGTAAATAAATTGCGCAATAAAGACAATTCGTTCCTGGTGATTACACATTATCAGAGGTTGCTCGACTATATCATCCCCGATTTCGTACATGTGCTTTTCGACGGGCGTATCGTAAAATCGGGGGGTAAGGAACTTGCTCTCGAACTTGAAGAAAAAGGTTACGATTGGTTCAGAAAAAATCTCTAAACCAAAAAATTGTTTTGATTCCAGCTAAAAACCTGGAAAAATCACGCATCATGGACAAAGTTTTGACAGAAGATAGTTTTAAGGATAAGCTTGCAGGATTGTTTTACGAGAACATGCGTAAAAATTTCAGCAGTGATAACCCTTACCTGCACCGGCTCAGACAGAAAGCTATGCAGGAATTTGTAAAGGTTGGTTTTCCAAGTAACAAACAGGAAAAATGGCGCAGTACCAACCTCTCCAAACCCCTCAGACTTGAATATGTTCAGCATTTCAAACCATTCGAAAAATATACCGATGTAGGAAAGATGTTCATGTGTGAAGTGCATGAACTTGAATCTCATCTTTTTGCACAGTTAAACGGATGGTTTGTGCATCAAAATGGCGGTTTGAACCGTCTTCCCGGAGGCGTGATCGTTGGAAGTCTTGCAAGCGCTTTTATCCATTTTCCGGAGATCATTGAGAAACATTACGGAAAATATGCCTCTTACCATAATAATGGTTTGGTAGCTCTGAATACTGCCTTTGCACAGGATGGTTTATTTGTGTATGTTCCCGATCATGTTACTGTTGATAAACCTGTACAGATTATCAACCTGATCAATCTAACTGAGAATCTGTTTATCCAACCCCGCAACCTGATCATTCTCGGTAAGAATAGTAAGCTGCAACTGCTTTACTGCGATCATTCGTTGCTGCATAAACACAGCCTCATTAATTCTGTTACAGAAGTAATAATTGACGAAAATGCTGTTTTTGAAAATTACAAGCTGCAGAACAAAGACAATGACTCAACACTGATCACCAATGCCTGGATAACACAAAAAAACAGCAGCACCATGGTGACAAATGTGCTGACGCTGAATCCCGGCACGATCCGAAACAACATCAATGTTATACTGGATGGTCAAAATTGCACTGCTGAACTTTACGGGCTATACCTGGTTGATAAAGAGCAACATGTTGATAATAACATAATTATTGATCATGCCATGCCAAATAACTTCAGCAACCAGCTATTCAAAGGAATTCTCGACGATCAGGCTTCGGCAGTATTCAACGGTCACGTTCTGGTCAGAAAAGATGCCCAGAAAACCAATGCCTACCAAAAAAATCAAAATATTCTTCTTACCGATAAAGCCACCGTTGATTCTAATCCCCAACTGGAAATTTATGCCGACGATGTTAAATGTAGTCATGGTTCTACTGTTGGGCAACTTGACAATGAAGCGATGTTTTACATGCGGTCGAGGGGTATTTCGGAAGATGTGGCGCGCATGGCATTAATGAATGCTTTTGCCTCTGCCATCATTGACAAAATCAACATTGAACCACTTCGAAGCCGGATTAATGAACTGGTATCCAAACGCCTGCGAGGCGAACTTTCAATATGCGACCAGTGTATTCTTGATTGCCGCGAAGGCAGAAAATATTCGTTCGATATTGATCTTTCGGGACTCAAACCGAGTAGCGAAGCCTGAAGTAATACCTTTTGCTGAGTAAAGCCATCAGATGCAATGAACGTCAAAAATGATATTGAGAAGATCAGGAATGATTTTCCTATTTTGAGCCAACAGGTGTACGGTAAGCCACTGGTGTATTTCGATAATGCTGCCACCACACAAAAGCCTGCCATAGTGATTGAAACGTTAATGGAATATTATAAGGAATACAATTCCAATGTTCACCGGGGGGTACATTATTTAAGTAACAAAGCATCAACAGCGTATGAACAGGTCAGGATTCAGGTTCAACAGTTTATGAATGCCAAATACGCACACGAAATTATTTTCACACGCGGCACAACTGAATCTGTAAACCTGGTGGCGGCATCCTTTGGAAAAAAGAACATCGGAAAGAACGATGAAATCATAGTTTCAGAAATCGAACACCATTCCAACATTGTTCCCTGGCAGTTGCTGTGTGAACAAACCGGTGCTGTACTCAAGGTCATACCGATGCTTGATGACGGCACACTTGACTTTGAGGCTTACCTCCGGTTGCTGAATTCAAGAACTAAAATGGTTTCCATAACCCACATCAGTAATACACTTGGAACCATCGTCCCGGTGAGGAAATATATTGAAGCCGCCCACGACATGAAAATTCCTGTAATGATTGACGGCGCCCAGGCTTCGGCTCATACCGCGATTGATGTACAGGCGCTTGAATGCGACTTTTACTGTTTTTCGGGGCATAAAACCTTTGCTCCCATGGGCATTGGCGTGTTATACGGTCGCGAAGAGTTACTCAGGAATATGCCTCCTTACCAGGGTGGCGGCGAAATGATCAGCGAAGTCTCTTTCAGCAAGACCACCTACAATGACCTGCCTTTTAAATTTGAAGCTGGCACACCCAATGTAGGGGGAACCATTGCGCTTGGAAAAGCCCTGGAATACATTCAACACCTGGGCCTGGAATTTATTGCTGAACGCGAAAAAATACTGCTTGATTATCTGACCCGGCGCCTGACTGATACCGGCAATATCCGTATTTTCGGCACAGCAACGGAAAAAACCAGCGTAGTATCTTTTCTGATTGATAAGATCCATCCTTACGATGCAGGAACAATTATTGATCGTTTCGGTGTGGCTGTAAGAACCGGAAACCACTGCACACAACCTGTAATGGATCATTTTGCTATTCCCGGAACCATTCGTGCTTCACTTTCGTTTTATAATACTGAAAATGAAATTGATAAGTTAATTGAGGCAATCAGTAAAGTAAAAACAATGCTGTATTGATCTTATTGAATATCAGTCATACCCCAAATAAGACTTCAAACAATTATTATGTCCGAAATGACAGTCATGAACTACATATCTGCTAAAATTCTAAAACTCAGCCCCGGTACATCCGGGACAAATAAAAACCTGAAAACCACTGACTATGCTTTCTATTGAAGAAGTTGAAAATCAAATCGTTTCAGAATTCGAAATATTCGAAGACTGGTTAGATCGCTATAATTACCTGATTGAAATGGGTAAATCGTTGCCTGTAATTGATACGAAAAATAAAACCGATAATAACCTTATTCATGGATGTCAGTCGCGGGTATGGCTGCATGCAGAACATAAAGATGGCAAGATCCATTTTACAGCCGACAGTGACGCAGTAATCACACGGGGGATCATCAGCCTGCTGATCCGTGTGTTTGATGGCCGCTTAGCCGATGAGATAATCTCAGCAAACCTTGATTTTTTAAATACCATTGGCCTTACCCAGCATTTATCACCATCACGATCCAATGGTCTGGCTTCTATGATCAGGCAAATCAAATTGTATGCATTGGCATATAAAACCAAAGAATAATAAACACATGAACCACAAAGAACATATCAGGCACATTGAAGATCGGATTGTGGAAGAACTGCGCCAGGTTCACGATCCGGAAATTCCGGTGAACATCTATGACTTAGGCCTGATTTACGGCATTGAGGTGGCAGCAAATTTTGATATAAAAATCACCATGACCCTCACTTCACCCAATTGTCCGGAAGCTGAAATACTTCCTGTAAAAGTAGAAAATGCTCTGAAATCCATCAGGGGAGTCAATAAAGTTGAAGTAATACTCACTTTTGAACCGCCCTGGAACAAAGACATGATGAGTGAAGTGGCAATGTTAGAGCTGGGCTTTTTGTAAGAACATGAGCGTTTTCATTCCGGGCTTTTTCTGAGTAACTCTTTGGTTGACAGCAAGCCACAGGCAGCATCAATATCCTGCCCGCGCGAACGGCGCAACGTGGTGATTATACCTTTCTCCTTTAGTGCCTCCTGAAACCATTCAATTGTTTGAATATCTGAGCTTTGCAGTGGTGTTCCCGGAATGGGATGAAACCTGAGTAAATTAATACGGCAACGGATGCCGTTAAGCACCCGCGCAAGCTCTTTTACATGGCGCGGTGTATCGTTCACTCCTTTGAACATGATATATTCAAACGAAATTCTGCGTTGTTTTGAGACATCATAGCTTCGAATAGTGTTAAGCACCTCCTTTAGCGGATAAACACTTTGAATGGGCATGAGTCTTTTCCGGTCTTCTTCAAATGGAGAATGCAGGCTTACTGCAAGGTTACACTGGCTCTTTTCCAGGAAAACCTTCATCCCGGGTATGATCCCAATGGTTGATACTGTGATGCGTCGCTGGCTCATGCCAAAGCCGTATTCCGAAGTCAAAATCCCAAGGCTCTTCATGGTTTCGTCAAGGTTGTCGAATGGTTCGCCCATGCCCATGTAAACAATGTTGGTAAGCAGATGCCGCTCAGGAAGGCTTCGCACCTGATTAACTATCTCACCTGCCGTTAACTGCCCCTGAAATCCTTGCTTTGCGGTCATACAAAAAAGGCAACCCATTTTACAACCCACCTGTGTTGAGATACACAGAGTATGACGCTCATCATCAGGGATATAGGCAGCCTCGATGAATTTGCCGCTTTGTGCCTGAAAAAGATATTTCTTTGTTCCATCGGTTGAAAGTTGCACTTTGATCGGCTTTGACAATCCTGTAACAAATTTATCTTCAAGTATCTGGCGCGTTTCTTTTGAGAGGTTGGTCATTTCGCTGAAGCGGGTAATGTCCTTTTTATAGAACCAGTCAGCAAGCTGCTTCGCCGTAAACGCAGGCAGGTTGAGTTGCTTTACGGTTTCTCTGAGTTCTTCAGGGGTTTTTCCAAATAATGGTTCTTTATACATACAATTTAAGTTTGGGCTGGCGCTAAGGAGCAGCTTTATTTATTGTTTACATGTCTGTCATACTCAGAAATATATTTCTGCCACAATTTTTCCAAACGGAACGCTTCTGGAAATCAATACGTCCCTTGTATCCACCACCATTTCAGCACTCCCACACAAAAAATACATCCTGTCATTTGGCAATTCACGCAGGTGTTTCAAATAATCAGTAATCCGTCCGTGATAGCTACCTGCCTTTGCTGAACCACTGCAACAACGGATATAATTGTCATTAAGAGCCGATTCAAACTCCTTTCTGAAATAAAAGTTTTCAGGTTCCCGAACCCCATGAATCAAAATCTTATCTTTTTGTAATCCGGCATCAAGCATGGCTTTGAATGGAGCAACACCTGTGCCCGCGGCAATCCAGTAAGCCGGCTCCTGAGAACCTAAAAATGCACCAAATGGTTTGGTGATCTGAATCTCATCCCCATTTTTCAGCAGCGCAAGCCTGGGGCTTAAAAATCCATCTGCTCTGACATCAAACAGAAATTCTATCCAGGTTTCAAAGTCCGAACCGGCAATGCTGTAGATGCGTGGAGGGTATAAACCTTTGATTCCCAATCCGGCAACCTGTCCGGGTTTAAACTTGTGCAACAAGGGAAGGCGCAACAAATGCCCCTTTTTCCCCAGGAGTTTATGACTGATCACAACAGTGTCAAAAAGTTCCATAGCCATATGTTTTACAGTCCCAGAGAGGTAGCGATGAGTTCCGCAACATCGAGGTTTTTAACACCCTCTTCCCTGTTTTTATATTTGATCCCATCGGTAAGCATGGTCATACAAAACGGGCATGCAGTTGCAATAACGCTGGCACCGGTTGCCAGGGCTTCCTCGGTGCGCTCGGCATACACTTCTTTATTACCGGGTTCAGCTTCCTTAAACATTTGAGCACCGCCTGCACCACAGCACAGGGCAAAGCTTTTATTCCGGGGCATTTCCAAAAGTTCCATGTCAAGGGCATCAATAATTCTTCGGGGAGCTTTATATTCGTTGTTTCCGCGCCCTAAATAGCAAGGATCGTGAAATACAACTTTCTGATTTTTAAAGACCTCAGATGAAACTTTCAGTTTACCTGTTTCAATTAACTGTTGCAGGAACTGTGTGTGATGAATCACTTCTCCATTCCAACCCACATCGGGGTATTCATTTTTAAAGATATTGAAGCAATGCGGGCAGGTAGTTATGATTTTTTTCACTTCGTAGCGTGTGAAAGTTTCCACCACCTGTGCAGCCTGCATGTGAAAAAGCATCTCGTTGCCGGCACGGCGGGCAGGATCGCCGTTACAGGTTTCTTCTTTGCCCAGCACGGCATAATCTACTCCCAGGTGGTTCAAAATTTTTGCAAAAGATCTTGCCACTTTTTGATAGCGATCGTCAAAAGCTCCTGCGCAGCCAACCCAATAAAGGTATTCAGGCTGTTTACCGGTAGCCTGGAGATCTGACATGATTGGAAGTTTGGTATTCATGTGTTTGTGTGTTCAGGTGTTAATGTATTCGGGTGGTTAGGTTGCTTGTTTATTAGAAGGATGCTGGTGCAGATATTTGATCAGTCCCAATGTTTTATTACGTGTCTCAGTTGCTATGAGTCTGATAGATTCAATCTTATCTTTATCAATCATTTCAAGATCTTCAAGATTATTACACATGCTTAATACTTCGCCTGCTGAACTTTGAGAAATATCCAAAAATCTGACAAATTCTTTTCTATAAAAGCGGCAGAAGCCTTCTGCAATATTATTTTGAGAAGATAGTGCTGCCCGCTTTATTTGGGATTGCATTTCAAAATCTTTTCGCAACTTCCCATCCATGCAGGCAATGTAAACAATTTTCACCAGTTGTCTTGCTGATTGCCAGCATTTCAAATCTTCGAACCTGTCAACCTTCCCAGTCATATTTTTAAAATATAATGTGATTTGTATAAAATCCGCTAATTATAGCCCACCTGAACACCCGAACACCTAACCACCTGACCACTTTCTTACAATCCCTCCGCCCAAACCAACCTGTCCTCCTGTGAGCGCTGCCAGGGTGCTCCGTTGTTCTCTATATTGGTAAACATCATATTGAGTTCAGCCGGTGCGGCGGCTTCTTCCATTACCAGGTAACGACGCATATCCACAATCAGGGTAGGATGGTTAATGTTTATGGGGCATTCCTGTGCGCAGGCATTGCAGGTTGTACATGCCCAGAGTTCTTCTTCGGTAATATAATCTCGGATCAGACTCTTGCTGTCATTGTATTCATTTCCATTTTTGATTATACCCGGCCCTTTTTCCTTCATCCGTGCCCTTAGGTCAATGAAAATCTTTCGTGGCGAGAGTTTTTTCCCTGTAATATTGGCCGGACAAACAGCTGTGCATCGTCCGCATTCAGTGCATGCAAGAGAATCAAAGTAGTTTTTCCAGCTCACATCTTCAGCATCTTTCACTCCGAACCGGCTTATAACTGGCGCATCGGCTGAAGCAGCCTCCGGATTCAGCATCAGCTTCACCTCGTTCATCACATTTTTCATGTTGGGCAGGTAGCCAAGTGGTTTCAACCGGCTCAGAAAAACATTGGGAACCGAGGTAAAAACATGAAAATGCTTGCTGTAAGGCAAAATGTTGGCAAAAATAAAAATCAATAAAATATGCGCCCACCAGTTAGCTTCATGAAAAACATGCATTCCCTTCGGCGACAAGCCTGAAGTAATAACTTCCGCCAACAGTTGACTCACAGGATAAACGCCCTTCAAATTGCCGTCATGTTCAGCCACATAACCAATGTTCATTCCCAGCAAAGATACCATCAGCAGCAGGATCATGGTAAGGGCGATATTGGCATCAATTTTCGATATCTCTTTTATTTCCTTTCCTTTGAACCGGTTGACATCAAAGAATATCCTGCGGACAAGAAATACCATGATGGAGATCATCACAATGGCAGCAAAAATATCTCCGCTTCCAATGATTATATCATAAATAGGTCCTAAAAATCCCAGCACACGCTCTTTTCCTGCCAGTCCATCAATCACCATTTCAAGGCTGCCTATGGTGATCACCATAAAACCCCAGAAAACCAATGCATGCAGCAAGCCCACGAACGGCCATCTGAAAATTTTGCTTTGACCAATTGCAACCTTGAGGGTTAAAATAACTCTTTTTCTGAAATCCTGAACCGGAAATGCAGGTTTTGTGAGCCTGAAAAATGCTGCAATGCGGTGTGCTGTCCATGCAAAGACACCCAGGGTGATCAGCAAAACAATAAGAAACAAGATCTGTTTGGCCATGGCGATAAAATTAGGTTTCAGTTCGCCAAAGTAAATAAATATTTTTGAGTGATCAATAACAACGCTCAGTGCATTTTATGATTTCCATACAGCCATACCTCATTTCTCTGTAATCAGAGCTCCAGCAGTTGTACGTAGT
>CAYQRU010000028.1:0-33795 GCA_964419945.1 uncultured Bacteroidales bacterium
TATTTTCACCTCTGCGGTTATCAATGCTGGTTTGCGGGTGAATAGTTGAAACAAAGTGATTTGTTTTGTGCCTGTTCGCAACACTGTTATTCTGGCAGAGGGCAATTATGGGAAAAATCTGAAAAATGAATACAATCATTGGAATTGTAACATTGGTACCTGGAAACAGATTCTGACGCGTATGCATATATGTTGAAGAAATTCAGTTTTTTAATTAAAGCCGGGTTTGCTGTTTTTTAATGCACAATAATGTCAAAAATGAAGTATTTCAAAGCCTGCTGATACAGCAGAGGATTCAATCACTGTTGCTTCCACTTTATATTGCATCCGATACTGGGAATTTGATCTTCAGATACTTTTTCGCCACGGAGCAATGATTCAAGAGCATTTCGTAAATCCTTGCCGGTAACCGGCCTGCCATTTTCAGGACGGCTATCATCGAAGCGGCCACGGTAAACCACCTTACCTTTACTGTCAATAACGTTGAAATCGGGAGTGCAAGCGGCATCGAAGGCTCTGGCAACTTCCTGATTTTCATCAAAAAGGTACGGAAACGGAAACTCATTTTCGGCTGCAAACCTTTTCATCTTTTCCGGGGAATCATCGGGGTACATTTCAACATCGTTCGAGTTGATCATGATGAAAGACACACCTTTAGGAATATACTCTCTGCCAACCTGGACGAGTTCACTCATGATATGCCGTACACAGGGACAATGGTTGCAGATAAACACTGCAACGGTGGCTTTTTCAGATTTTAAATCCCTAAAGTTTAATACGTTGCCTGAAATAACATCAGGAAGTTGAAATTCCGGTGCATCGAAGCCCAGTGGAATCATGTTGGTAGGTGTAAGTGCCATAGTTTTTATTACTACAACCCATCTAACCTACTTTTTGTTCGGTAAATCGAGACCAAATCCCTTCTTCTTATCAACTGATTTCAAAACAAATGATAGAATCATGGCAGCAACTCCAAAACCAGAAAAAATAAGTTCGGGAATGGTATAATCATATTTAGCAGCCATATCACCTGCTGCAATTTCCTGTGCAACACCCGGATTGCTGGCACTCAAAGCCCATCCAATCAGAATAGGAACGGCCAGTAGCCCGATATTCTGAATCCAGAAAGTTAATCCGTAGGCAGAACCCAGGAACCGTTCTTCGACAATTTTTGGAATAGAAGGCCACATGGAGGCAGGAACAAGAGAAAAAGCCAATCCGAGGATAACAATAGTGGAATAGGCGATAAAATGATTGAAAACGGAGGCTGGCACAAGAGCAAAAATCAGATGAGATACAGTAAGCAGGATGGCACCGTACAACATCATGGTGGCACCCAATCCTTTTTTATCAAGAAATGCACCAATGAAAGGTGTTAGTATCATGGCCCCTATCGGGAAGAAAGAAAACATGGCTGCCGCATCTTTAATACTGACATCCAGTTTGGAAGCAAGCATATCGGTGGCAAACTTTTGAAAAGGGAAGATGGCTGAATAAAATAATACACATAAACCAGCAATTGCCAAAAATCCGGGATTTTTCAATATCAGCCAAAGATCGCTTACGCGGAATGCCTCTTCAGGTTCGGTGTTTGCTTCTTTTCCGAGTTGCTTGTCGAGGCGCATATCCATAATGGTATATATCAGGAATAAAAGCAATCCAACAGTTAGAAAACCAACGCCCCAGGCAATGGAATTTACGGCACCACCCCGCTCAGCAAATATTGGCGAAAGCCTGAATACCGCAAAAACACCAAGACGGGCTACTGCCATTTCAAGGCCCATAGCCAGGGCAAGTTCTTTACCTTTAAACCATTTTACGATGGTTTTTGAAACTGTAATACCGGCCATTTCCACACCAACACCAAAAATTGCAAAACCGAAAAATGCCAGTTTTGCTGATGCCGGGACAGCAGTCCAAAAACTACCAAGAAAAGGTGCTAATCCGGAGTTGGAAAAAGATTCAGTAAGTGCATAATATTTTATCGCTCCACCAATTACCATAGCCAATCCTGAAGTAATAATTGTGAAACGAATACCCATTTTATCAAGAATAATTCCTGAAAGGATAAGGAAAAATGCAAATACATTCAGGAAAAATTCCGAACCACCCAACATGCCAAAGGTTTCGGGCGACCATCCATGATTACGTTCGAGCAGGCTCTGCAGCGGAGCGGCGACATCAATAAAAAAATAAGCAAAAAACATTGTTAATGAGATCAGTCCCAATGCGATCCATCTTGCTGTTTTTGAATCGCGCAGCAGTTTCTGTGCATTTTCTTTCATAATTGTTCAATTTGATTCTTGATTGTGGAAAACAAGTTTGAAAAGTGGAATAAAAATCGGGCTAAAGTAATATAATAATGCCAATCACTTTCAAACTGCTTGATTTTTTCCTCTGAAGAAACACATTTGATTCAATACAAAATTATTCACCTGCTGTTACAATTTCAAAAAATTGAAAGCAATCAGCGATGCAATAAATGCAAGAAATTGTCAATCAATGCTTTCAGAAAAGAATCTCCCGGTTAATCACCCTCAGGTATAATATTTACATGGGGTGAGGCAGACTTCCTTTTATGGATCGTAGTTTTTTCAGGAAGATCTGCGATTTCTTCCAATGCAAGCAGGCAATAAGAAGTAACCAGTACAGGGTTGTTTTCCCACCAGCGTCCGTTAGAGTTCACCCAAAAACCTTCGGCATGTTGGGTTTTCAAAAGCTGGTTGGCTAATTCGTAACGCCAGCGATAAGATTGATTTAAACTATCAACAATAATTTCCTCACCATATGCATGAAGCGTTTTCGCCATGGTTTGATAATAATAATATAAACCCTGATCCTTCATAAAAGGCGTCGTTTCGACAACAAAATGATTACTGATCCAGTTGAAAGCTGCTTTCACCCGTTTGTCATTTTTGTCAACTTTTGCATAGATCAGACTTTTCATTCCGGCATAGGTCATGCTTCCATAGGAAATATTCCCTCCAGCCTTGCTGGATCCGGGTTCATACATAAAACCCCCATCATTCAAACTGTAAGATTGATCATTTATGCCCTGAAGGTTCTGGCATTTCGACAGAAATTCAAGTGCTTTGTCATAAAATAGCTTTTTATTCTGCATCCTTTCTTTTTCTTCGGGGGTGAATGTTTTTTCAGGTTCATGTATTTCGAGATCGTCAAGCGCGATTGATTCTATTGCCCATTGTAGATTCGAAAGATCGGGACGTTCCTTCTCGCCATAACCAACGCCGCCGTAATTTAAACTGTCTGGCGAGGAGCCTGTAAGTTCGCTGAATTGCATTCCCATAAGAAATTTCTCTGCATTGATGATGACTGTGTGAAATCGCTCATCGGCAGCATCTTTAAAAGCAGTGAGACAGATTGCTGTATTATAGGTAGGTAATTGGTCAATATAGATTCCTCCGTCAGGTTTAACACAGGATACAAGGAAATTAAAACCATTTGCTACAACAGGCTCTTTGACGGAGATACCTGGGTGAGCCCTCAGAAACGAAGACAATGCCAATGCTGTGATGGCCGGATAATTCTGCCATGAACCATTTTCTTCCTGTTGATCCATTAACCATCTCAAACCAAGTTTGATGGACTGGTCAATTTCTCTGGCAAGCGACAGGTCAATTTTATCGTTTCCGGGATTCGCTTGTATTGTTCCTGTCAATAAAATAATTACAGATAAAAAAATGCTTAAAGTTTTTCTATTCATGGTATTATTTTTTTAAGGCCTGTAAGATTAGTGTAACGTTTTGCCCGATTGTTAAACTGGTTGATTCATTTACATAAAAAAGCTCATCATCATACTTACCCTGTTCATTCAGCTCCATCAGTGCCATAATGTCGTGATAAGTTCCAATCATGGTAACTTCATTGTCAATCACAACGTGGTTAGTATAATGGGTTACTGCGCCACGAAATAACCAGGTTGCCTGAGTTAAGCACTTATTGTTACGTTTATCGAGAATGTAGGATTCAACTGGTTTGCGTAGTTTCGTTCCTTTAGATTCTGTTTCAAGGAAAATAAAGACACTGTCACCAGGTGTCTCAATGGTTTTGTAAGGGCTTAGAGGGTCAATTTTTTTAGGATCGTCAGGAATTTCATTCACAGGATCAAGGCCGAGCAGTAGGAGAGCAGTGTTAAATTCCAGTGGAGTAGTATTTGTGACAAGCAGGCTTTCATGTGTTTTTCCCTCGGGCCGGCAAAGCACCACCTCAATAAGCCCTGAAATCATATTGACCTTGCAATTTATTGTTATTGTTTTGTCGCGGGTGTTGATTGTCAGATCGTTTAGTGCGTAAGTATAGTCGCCGGTCTTCTTAAATAATTCTGAAGGTATTTTTTCCTGAGCGGGCAAAATTCCTGCCAGTAAGGAGAGAAGCACGATTATCATCAGTTTTGTTTTTTTCATGATGCCTTCTGATTAAAGTAATAATGTATTTGACTGATTCATTGAGGACTGCCAATTTTGAAATATTAATACATGCTGTTTAAAGAGTTTGGTTTTGCTATTAAATTAAGTTAATAGTCTTATATACAAATTATTGTATTTGAAAAAAGCCGCTGATGACAGCGGCTTTTTCTTACTGTGATATTTTGGTGCCTATTTCATTCTGAAGTACAGAACAATGAATCCAACTATGAGGAACAGGGACAAGAAGATAGCCCAATTCGATAGAGGTACTGGCGGTGGAGGTGCTGACTGACCAAGACTGAAAGCTATTCCTTTAGCTTGCTGACTTGTTTGACCCGTAATAGTACCCTGGAAGAAATGAGGTTCTCCCTTAACGAAAGATACCGGAGTAAGCAATGAACCTTGTACTTCAACTGAACCACCGGCGGGAATCAAAGCGATAAAATTCGGAGTGAGTGTGAAATTTCCTGCAGGTATCACGTTTCCAAACTGATCAGTAAGATTGGAAGCAAAAAGGTCAATATTGACCAATGGGGATTCGCCCCCGACTTCTTTTACAAGGAATGTAAAATTATAGGTGTGGTTAAAAATGAATTGCGGGAAGTTGATAGTGGCAGGTTCAAGTTCCATAATTGGAATTTCTTCCGGTGGGCTGGTAAGAATGATATTCAAACCACCGATGGCATTCACAAAGGCAGAAGCGCCAATTGACCGCTGTGGCTGAATGACGATAATATAGCATTCTTCATCAACAAGGTCGTTTTCAACATAGGCCCTGAAACAAAGTTCGAGTGTAATAGGATACTTGCTTGTGCTGCAGACATTTTTAACAAGGGTTCCGTAATTGCCAGCTTCATCAAGGTCTTTTTCCCATTCCATATAACCTGCACCTGTTTCCAGCCATTGTGAGCCGGGTATGTTATTATACGCACCCGATCCTGAAACTCCGGCGGCATTCCCTGCACCATCGTTTATGATAAATTCGATACAATTTTCATCTTTGCTGATATCTTCAAGCGAAATGACCAGCCTGCTATTTGGTGGAACGGTACCAGTTTGTAAAGCTAGTAGGGCAAGAGCTGTTTCCATAGGTGCTCCCTGGCCGCCCCAGCGATCCCAGAAATAGTTGCCATTACCATCAGTATATTTCTGGCTGTTGATTACACCATATAAATGATTGTACCATGCTCCGCCGGCAAAATTAGTTTTTCCGCCAAGCGATAAGGCTTTGGCAAGCTCATAAGTGTAATAATAATACCCTCCGCCTTCGTACACATGATTGCTGATACTTGCAGGATTAAATAATTCATTCAGAGAATTTTGTTCCAGAAAACCATAGAATTTTTGCGAAAGAGCATCAGCACCGGCAACACCTTGAGATTTCGCCAGGATCAGTCCCCAGATTCCGGCAGCCGTGTTTCCTCTTGCCCAGCGTTGATCATTTCTGTGATAAGTCATATAAGCCACGCTTCCGGCGAGTACTTTTCTGTAATTAATATATCCATAAATTTTATTCCAGATGTCTTTACCGGTATATTCTGCTGCATCAAGAGCAAGTATAACCCATTGACTAACTGACATATCACCGTTTATTTCTGATGTATAGGTACGATCATATCTCCAACTTGCGTGTGTCCATGCAATATTTACATCCTGTGTATAATAATTCGTTGCCAAGGCCACTGCATTTTCTACCTGTGTTTTAAGGGGATCAACCAATCCTCCTGATTTCAGAGCTGATTTTAATGCAACAATTGCCATTGCCGTTTCATAGCCATATACCCAGGTTCCTATTGCTCCGGTATGCAAACCTGATGTAACCTGCTGCGATAAAATGTAATTTATAGCATTTGTAACATTTGTACCATATAAAGGATCATTTACCCCATGTCCGTTCGCAATAAATACCTGAAGGCACAATGCAGTAATCCCGGGATTACTTTGCCAATGACCTGCTATTTTGGTATCTGTCACAGGTAAGTTGTGAGGATCAATACTGGTTCCTGTAAGTTGCTCTGTTCCTTTGGAAGTGCTTTGAACAGAAGCAAGGTACGCCAAACCTTTTTCAACAAGAATATCACCTGCTGCGTTTGCTGTCAAAGTAAACAGGAAAAAACCAGCCAAAAGAATTGTAAAACACTTTGATTTCATAAAGACCTCCATTTTAATGTTCATAAATAAAATCATTTTGACACTGCAAAGCTAATGCTTTATTATTGATAAGTCAATATCAATACCCGATTTTTTTTGACAGGACCAGCGATTTTTCTGATAAAATCCACAAATTTTCTTATTAAATAAAAGGCTGAACCGATCATTCCTGTACTAAACATCAGATAATCAGTTGTATTATGGATGCTTAGTTATGGAATCTTCTGTTGGGACTGAATCACAACGGGTTTATTCCCAATGGCTGATAATACCGATATGAAACCTTTAGCTATTAAAATCAAAATTATATATTTGCCCGATAATTAAAATCAAATTTTATATGCGGGCAGCAACATCAAATCAATGCACAGGTATTTTCATATTCTTTTGTTTGTTAGCAATATTTTCGTTGAATCATCTCTCAGCACAGCAAACGAATAATCAACCCGACAGCATTCTCCGTTATACTTTTGACGAGGTTATTATCACTGCCAACCGGTTTGAGAATACCCTGCCAAATACCGGAACAACTGTTAGTGTATTGGGTATTAGAGAAATACAATCTTTGCCATTATTTAACACCGCGAATATTTTAAAATACTTGCCGGGATTGCATACTGCTTCAGGCGATGGCATGGGACTACATCCCCTGGTTACTATCAGGGGATTTCATGGCGGTGGTGAATCGGAATATATGACTGTCCTGGTTGATGGAATTCCGGTGAATGATCCTGAAAGCGGCCTTGCTAATTGGAATCTGCTTCCAATCAATCAAATAAGTAAAATAGAACTACTTAGAGGAGGATCATCGGCGTTGTATGGCGATGCCGCAATGGGGGGTGTGCTGAATCTCATTACACAGCCAAATCCACAACCGTTTACACGAATTGCTGCAAGTTATGGAAGCTTTGGATCACTTACAACAGGGGTCAGTCATGGAGGCAAAATCAGTAAAGGCGTTTATGATTTGTATGCCGGTTACGACTTTTCCGATGGTTTTCGTGAAAACAACCGTTTCAGTTCGTTTTCTTTTGGCGGGAAGCTAAAATACCCTGTCGGGAACCAATCCTCAATAACATTTCAGACTGCAAATCAGGTGATGAGCGTAATGGATCCTGGTGCTTTACCTGGTGAAATAGGTAAAATTGACCGAAAAACCTCAATCCCCCATTACCGTGCTGACGGAAAGGACAATAATATACTTATGATGGCATCTGATTTTCGCAGTAAAGTCAATCATCAGTTAGACCTGAATATTTCGTTGGCTTTTCAGCATAAAAACACCAATACAAAACGTACTTTTACACAATCTTCCCTTATTTTGAGCTGGCCTGATTTTCAACCCCTCGGTATATATGACACGACTTTATACGGGAATACGAAGAAAAGGGACCTGTCAACAGATCAATGGTTCTTTTCAGGCAGAATTTTTAATAATGATCCTGATGCATCTGTCCGTTTTGTTGGAGGAATTGAACTGGATGCAGGATTTTTTAAGAATAAGGTCTATGATTTATTCCAGGGTTTCGAATCGGATTACAAAAACAACTTTCTTTCAAAAGACAGCCTTGATTTTAAGGGAGATGGATACAGATTGAAGACGGCTGCCTATTTCAACGGTGAAGCTTCGTTATCTTCATGGCTTACACTGATTGCAGGTATCAGATACGACATGATCTCGGATAAATTTCAAAGTGATTTCCCGGTTTCAGATACTTCACTGAACAAAACTTACTTTGCTTTCAGTCCCAAAATCAGCTTCAATCTTACAACTGGCAGAAACCAACATTACGAAGGAAGCGTTTTTCTGGGATTTAGTAATGCTTTCAAAGCACCCACACTTGATCAGCGAACAGATTTGAAAAAACTGAATTACGCAATGTTTGTTCAAGCCGGACCAGCCTACCAGTTATTGATTATCAATGCGAATCCATTCTCTAATGCCCAACTGAAACCACAACGCAGCACCAACCTGGAAGCCGGTACTTATCAGTTTATCAGGATTTCTGATCGTTTAAGTGCCGAAGGAAACCTGGCACTTTATCTGATTTATGTCAGGGATGAAATAGATTTTGATTTACAGGCATTTCAATACAGGAATATCAGCAGCAGCAGGCACACTGGGATTGAAGGCGGATTATCATTAAGTTATATGGAGCATGTCAAAGGTTTTGTTAATCTCAACTTATCAGAAGTACGTTTTGATTCAGGGCCAAACAAGGATAAAACTTTGAAAGGGGTTCCATCTTTTTATTATCACACCGGGATTACCTATGCAGCCGGGAAAGGAATCGGGGGAAGCCTTCACTTCACCGGTGCCGAAGGAATTTATCTGGATGATGAAAATACCGAAAAACTCAAACCTTATCATACAATTGATGTGCGGACGAGCTATCAGGTCAAATCTTTAAGAATATATGTGGATATTGAAAATCTGCTGGATAAGCAATACTTTTCTGCGGGTTACCTATCAGGCAGCAATTCATTTTTATATCCTGCTGCCGGCAGATCGGTCAGGGCAGGCTTAATACTAACATTTTAACTTTTTCATTATGAAAGCAATTCTTCTGCTCGCCGGATTATTGGCTTTCTGCTTTTTGCAGGGACAACAAATCACTGGTAAGGTGCATGATGCCGTAAGTGGGAGGCCTCTTGAAAACGTGAACATACATTTTCCCGGAACCAATCAGGGTTTAACCACCAATGAAAAAGGGGGATTTTCTGTGAGATTACCGCAACCGGGGAAATATCAGATT
The DNA here is from genome assembly GCA_964419945.1 of uncultured Bacteroidales bacterium. Lineage (GTDB taxonomy): Bacteria > Bacteroidota > Bacteroidia > Bacteroidales > JAAYJT01 > JAAYJT01. The sequence goes on from CAYQRU010000028.1 coordinate 9,335, forward strand.
CGCGTATCAATGGTTGGCTATCAGAAATTTGAGAAGGAAATCATCGTGAACCCGGACACTACTATTCATTTGACAATCAATCTACAGCCATTCAGTACAATTCTTTATCCTGAAATTGTGATCACGGCAAGAAGAGTTGAATCTGACCAGTTTGATGTGCCTGAAGCTATTACAGTGGTTAGTACGGAAAGGTTGAGACAGGAATCGTCACGAAGTACTCCGGAAGCGCTTCATGGGATGGCAGGGGTATTTGTGCAAAAAACCAATCATGGAGGAGGTTCTCCCATCATACGGGGAATGATCGGCAATCAGAATTTATTACTGATTGATGGAATCCGGCTTAACAATTCAACATTCAGGTATGGGCCAAATCAATATCTGAGCACTGTTGATCCTATGGCTGTTCAAAGAATTGAGGTGGTCAGGGGTGCAGGTTCAGTTTTGTATGGCAGTGATGCACTTGGTGGTGCTGTCCAGGTAATTTCAAAAGAGTCTCAGTTTTCTCCCGCTGGTTGCAGAGTAAATGCAGGTTTGACTGGTAAATGGGTCAGTCATGAAATGGAAAATACCGGAAGGGCAGAAATCTCATTATCAGATACCAAAATAGCTTTTACCGGTGGTTTTACCTATAATGATTTTGGCAATAATCATGCAGGTAAAGGAATAGAGGAGCAAGATCCAACCGGTTATAAAAGCAAGGCAGCAGATACAAAAATTAAGATGAAACTTAACGATAAAAATGAACTGGTGCTTGCTTACCAGTATCATCGCCAGGACGATGTGCCTCGCTACGATCAGATTCTGGCAGGTTACAAACAATATCATTTTGACCCCCAGATCAGAAATCTTGGCTATGCAAAACTGAGATCATCATTGGCCAACAAGTGGTATTCCAGTATCAACTTAACTGCTTTTTACAGTAATTCAGATGAAAAAAGAATTCTGCAAAAAACAGGACAGGCGAAAATCACAGAAGAACATGATGTGGTCAATACATACGGAGGTTTGATCGAAGTAAATTCAAATCCACGTGCTGACTGGAACTTTATTTCAGGTATTGATTATTATTTCGACAAGGTGGGAAGTACAAAAGCTGAATTTACCAGTGATACAGTTTATTTGCGCGGTTACTATCCCGATGGCGCCTCGTCAGCAAGCCTTGCATTGTTTTCTTCACACACCTTAAAGGTTTCTGCATTTGATTTTGTTCTTGGCGGCCGTTTCAGCCTGTACAGAATTAAAATCGAGGATCCTCTTTTTGAAGATGTTGATCTCAAACCAACTTCATTTATTGGCAGTGCATCTGTGATTTATAATCTGCAGGGACACCACAAAATTATCGCCTCGGTGTATTCTGCATTTCGAGCACCTAACATTAACGATCTGAGCAGTTTTGGCACGTTCAATTATGGCATCGAAGTACCCAATCCATCCCTTGATCCCGAAAAATCACTGACTACTGAAATTGGAATCAAAAGTCGATACCAGTGTGTCTCCGGGTCAATTTTTATATACAATAACCAGTTAACCAACCGGATTGACCGTGTCGCTGCAACATGGAATAATCAGGATTCGATAGATGGGGCAAAGGTGCATCAAAAAAGGAATTTTTCAGAAGCTTATACCAGGGGAGTTGAAGCAGAACTCAGATACGATCCGGTGAGCTGGTTATCCGTTTATGGTAATTTAACCTACACATTTGGTCAGAACAAGACAGCAGATGAACCCTTGTCGCGCATACCACCTTTGCATGGGGGAATGGTATTTTCATTCAAAACCAATCAGGGATTCTGGAGTAATGTAGAGTGGTACAGTGCTGAAAAGCAGGATCGCCTTTCTTCGGGTGACAAAAAGGACACCAGAATTCCCCAAGGTGGTACGCCGGGTTGGAATGTTGTGCATATCAGGGCTGGTTATAGCTGGAAATGGATCAGGGTGAGTACCGGATTAACAAATCTTTTTAATGAAGCATACCGTACGCATGGATCGGGAGTTCATGGTGCCGGAAGAAGTTTCTGGATCTCATTGAACCTGTCAGTATCATAGTAAGATCCTTTATCTCATTCGTAGTCAATCTTTTGCCTGACCCGATGGTAATCCTCAGAACCTGATAAAATTTCTTATTTTGTCCGAAATAGTTTGCTCATGTCGAAATGTTGTATCTTTCGCCCCTGTTTTCAGAACTCCTCTAAAACCCTGAGCGTATGCAATTCGTTCTGACCAAGGAATACCTGGATGCACTAACCAATGCCATTGAACGCAAGGATCAGCACTATATAAAACAGATGTTAGATGATCTGTATCCTGCTGATATTGCTGAGATTATCGAGGAGCTTGAACTCGAAGAAGCCAAGTTTCTTTTGTCGCTGCTCGACGGCGAAATGGCTGCCGATGCCCTCATGGAACTGGAAGAGGACGTTCGTGAGGACTTTCTGGAAGATATTTCATCAAAAGATATTGCCAGGCGGTATGTTGACAATCTCGACTCCGATGATGCCGCCGACCTGATTTCTGAATTACCTTTATCGCAGCGTTCGGAGGTTCTTGCCCACATCGAAGATGAGGAGCAGGCAGCAAATATTGCCGACCTGCTCAATTATCCGGAAGATACTGCCGGAGGCCTCATGGCTAAGGAACTTGTAAAAGTCAACATTGACTGGACAGTTACGGCCTGTATGCGTGCGATCCGTAAACAGGCGCAGGAAATTGAACAATTCTACGTGGTGTATGTGGTGGACGACCGCAATATTCTGAAAGGTATAGTTTCGCTGAAGGACATCATGCTGGCGCCGGCAAGAACGAGACTTGAAGATATTATTGATGATGATATACATGCTGTGAACGCTACAACTGATGCCGAAGAGGTTGCTTCCATCATGAAGAAGTATGACCTTGTGGTAGTGCCCGTTGTTGATGAACTCGGCCGTTTGCTTGGACGCATTACCATTGATGATGTGGTGGATGTGATCAAAGACGAAGCCGACAAAGACTATCAGTTGATGTCGGGGATTTCGGAAAATATTGAAACTACCGACAACCTGTGGATACTTTCGCGTGCACGCTTACCCTGGTTGCTGGTAGCACTGACCGGGGGTATCATCGGGTCGAGGGTAATCAGTATTTATGAACCTCAAATAAAGATTTTTCCTGAGATGGCTTTTTTTATGCCATTGATTGCGGCTATGGGCGGAAACGTAGGCGTGCAGAGTTCAGCACTGGTGGTACAGGGACTGGCTAATAATTCGCTGAGTCGCGATGGTATTATTCCAAAACTTGTCAAAGAATTTCTGTTGGGTCTGATGAACGGACTTATCTGTTCGGGTTTGCTGCTTTCTTATAACCTCATTTTCGATCATTCAATGGCACTAAGTATTACAGTTAGCGTTGCCCTCATGACTGTAATCACATTTGCAGCAATTTTTGGCACAGCAGTGCCATTGGTACTTGACAGATTCAAAATAGATCCCGCCCTGGCAACAGGGCCTTTCATCACTACATCCAACGACATTGTCGGATTGTTTATTTATTTTTTGATTGGCCGTGTGATGTATGGAATATTTGTTTAAGTCGCTATTTTACCAGCGAATGATTACCAGCTTTTTCACTACGATCAGATTATCTCTGCGCTGACGCAACAGATACACACCATTACTGATGCCTCTCAGGTCAATATGGAGGTGCGATCCATTGACAGATCCTTGTACAAACAGAATATTTCCGGCAAGGTCCATGAATTCGACGGTACAGTGACAATATTTTCCGTTGTTATAAATATTCACAAAGTCCTGTGCTGGATTGGGATATACCAAAAAATCGCCCGGGAAAGGTGAATGGATACCTGAAAGATCAGCAATATTCAACCTGAAAGAATGCGATGCGCTGTCGCATATTTCATACATGGGTAACGCTGTGAGCGTGAGAATTGCATATTGTTTTCCGATGTCTTCCTGACCCGGCAGATAGGTAACATGCAACACAGTGTCGTTATCAAAAATCCCGTCACCTGACGTTGACCACTTCAGGGACTTAAAATTTTCAACCTGTGCATTCATTGTCTGGTACGACTCCCATGGAGCGATAGTAGTATCATTTCCTGCATAAACCACTGGTTTGCATAACAAAGAATCGAGAACCAGAAGATAATCGAGATATAAAAGCGTATCAGTGCCAAATTCATTTGTAACAGCCAGCGTAACATCATAGTTTCCGGGGCTGCTGTATTGAACAATGGGGTGTTGCAAAGTGCTGAAATCCGGACTGCCTCCTTCAAATTGCCACCACCATGAATTTGGGTAGCCACTGGAAAGATCAGTAAACTGCACGGAACTGTTTTGGAGGATTATACTATTATCAGATCCGAAAGAAGCTGAAGGTATTACGCTAAATGGGATCTTTAGTATAGAAAGATCGTCGAAATAGAAGCCATCGGCGGTCACAAACGTGTTGCTAATCAGTGTAAAGCGCAGCAACAGGTGCTTTCCTGAAAATGGGCTGAGGTTAATTTCTTCACGAACCCATGATGTCTGTATACCGTCATAAACAGGTTGGCCGGGTGCCTGAAAATTGTTACCCGGTTTGGTATATTTCCCCTGCAATGCAACCCAGGAGGCTCCATCATCTTCAGAAGCAAGCAATTGCACAAAGTCCCATCCGGCTTCAATATCCCAACGGGCAAAAAAACTCAGTTGCGCCCATGCTGCATTTTGTAAATCAATGGTTTGCAGGGTTGTAATGGAACTGGTGGTATTGTCCGGATAATTGCCGTAGGGTGAATCAGTGATAGATGACGGTGGAGTCACCCATTCGCTTATGGTAATTGCCCAATCTCCTGTCCAGTTTTCACTGCTGCTGCATGAATCATAAAACGTAAGCTCCGGAATCCCGACAACTTTTATTAGCGTATCGGTGATAGTAAAGTGACCGTTATTTAATTTCGCAAGAATATAAATGCCAGTTCCGGAAGGAGTTAAGGGATCAATGGTGTAATCAATGGAATCTATCGCTGTTTCCAGGAGTGCAAGGTTATTGAATGTTACCGGAGCTCCCAACTCAATCATCCAGGGACTCTGGGATTCAAAACTTACTGTAAACAATCCTTCGTTCTGAAAACCCAGTCTTTGCACGCTGAATTTCAGAAATCCCCCGCTTTCACTTATATAAGGCAGGCTTTGATCTGAAAAATCTGCGTATTGCAGGGAAAGCAGGCCAGCCATCAGGCTTTGTGTCATGTTTTCCTGGCATAATGGTATGATGCGGTTGATGGCCGGCCAGAAACCGTCGTTAGTAGAGCCTACCTCAGGTGTGTACGAAAAGATCTTGTTTTTTGATACCTGATCTCCATACATCCAGTCGTCTGATCCGCCATTGACCAGGTAAAGTAAAACACTGCTTGTACCGGTAACATAACCGTTATCGCGGGTCATCAGCCGGGCATGTTCCGAGTAAATATTATCGTCGGGTGTGATGGATTTGACATACCCCCATGGGTATAATAACAAGTTTGAATATGAGTGATAATTCAGGGCGATGATAAAAGAATTTGACTCACATAACTCTTTGAGCATGAGTGTTTCTGGTTCTGAAAATGGCGAAACACCGCGATAGATATCACTGGCAGGTACCGGTGAAGATCCGGTATTGTCGTAGCCCCACATATAACCAAAATTGCGGTTGAGATCCACACCAAACGATTCTCCATCATTGATTCGTCTGTTCTTCCGCCACATACCACCGCCGTTTGGAGCAATTTGCTGATTATACAGATATCCGTCAGGGTTCAGGACAGGGATAAAGAAAAGCTCAGCGTAATCAAGAAGATACGTTATTACAGGGTCGGAACCATAATTGCCGAGAAGGTAATACATATAATAAAGGAGATGTTGCATTCCAATCGGTTCACGGGCATGGATCATACCGGTGTAAAGCACTTTTGGTTTAATGGTTTTGAGGCTCATATTTGAGAGTTTCACCATATACAACGGGTGCCCTTCCTGAGTGCGAAAAGGTCCTGATTCCATGCGTGGCGTGATCAATTCCGGATACATAGAAAACATCTGATCGAGGTGTGTCATACATTCTTCGTAATCCGAAAACCCTCCGAGTGAACCTAGTTCAAAGCCTGTTGGAACCGGATATTGTTTTGAAAGAGCAGTTCCCGAATGCAAATCTGTTTTGGAGTCAGGCAACAGGTTGCGTTCTGCATAATATTTTAGAAGGTCGCTTATCTGTATTTCAAGATCAACCGAAAGATTTCTGAGTGTTTCAAGCTCATCTTCAGAAAGTTCCAGAATCAGTGTATGTGCGTCAGCCATGAAAGCATCGTCGAGGTTAACTCCTGCCTTGGCAATTTCTGCTATTTTTTGCGCGTCTGCCTGCATCCTTATCCGATAATATTTCATATTTTGGCCTGATGACAGCAGGAAAGCGAAAAGCAAGAGCAATGTATACAGGTATGGTCTCATCGTTTGAGTTTTTATGTGAACCAAGCTTGACAGATACAAAATTAATTGTTTACGCCGGATAATGACTTAGCGTGTAGGTATTATTGGCTTAAAAATGATATTTTTGCAGGGTTGAACAAACTGAAATTCAATTATCAGATTTATGAAACGATTGGTGGTCGTAGCCTTTGTTTTCTGGTTCCCGGGTCTGCATGCACAGCAGGTTATTGCTTCAATGGGTCATTATGCTGAAAGCCAGCAGGGTTCTTTGAGTTACACACTTGGTGAAGCGTTTATTACCACCCTGCATTCCGGTGATCATTGTCTTACCCAGGGATTTCACCAGGGAAGTCTTATACTGACAAACATTTTTGAACGACACAGGCATTTGCCAAACGTAAAAGTATATCCCAATCCGGTTCAGAAAACGCTCTTATTAGAAGCAACAGGCGAAAATACTGGCTTGTGGCAGTATGAACTGGTTTCCATGGAGGGTCAAAGAATCCTCAAAGCCAAATTTTCCGGAGCATACACCGAAATTACCATTCATTCTTGTTCTGCAGGAATTTATCTGCTTCGGATTTTTTCAGCAGAGGAACTGGTAAAAATCGTTAAAATAGTGAAGAAGTAGATCCGGTGATCAAAAGCCATTTGTTTGGTATGAGATAAAATATCTATTCCAACTAAATGGAATACAAATGGTTAAGAAGCTTAATCTCTTGGTTTGGAATTTCTGGCAAATTGTAATTTATTATTTTTCTTCTGTTATCTTTAAACATCTGACGCTGAATCCATAGCGTTTGTCATTACTATTTCTTGTGACTCCGGCTGAGGCATATGAAAGTCCCCTGGACCATGCGTTTGCTGTATTGGCCTGGGTGGAAGACCAGAAAGTTCCGATTTTTCCAAAATTATAAAATAAACCGCTGGTAAAGCGGTCGCCTGGCGGATAGCCTGAAAATCCGCTTTCGTTGGTGGCTTCGGTGTTGGGGCTGTCCCAGCGTGGATGGGGATCGGGTACAGTACGTGTGGACTTCAGTTTGCCTCCTGCAACAAGGTTTCCTTCCAGGTAAGTGAGCAGATCGGCCCAGTCCTCATCTTCAGGAATTCTCCAACCTTCAGGACAAAGGCCATTGGTATCAGCAATGGCGTACCAGTTGTAGAGTTTGCCGTACACTTCATTCCAGGCAATATCGTTGTTTGGATAAGCATAAGCACCGGAAGTAGCTGCACTCCATTGCGTATTGGTCAGGTTTCCCGGCAGGACGTCAGCATTACGGTAACGGGTAGTGCGAAGATTTTCAGCCATCCATATCTGAGTTCCTATCATGATGGTTGCGTATACATTTCCATCAATATCGGCGACAGTACCTGTTAGTGGCATAGTCGTAAAAGAGATTTCATTCCCGTAGCTGGTACCGGTACGGTTGGTGGCAAAAGCTCTTACGAAATAGGTGGTGGCGTCATTCAATGCAGAGAGGTTCACTGAGAGAGGTCCTTTTCCAACACCATTGCCTTTGATGGTGTCAGCGGTGGTTGGTTGGGGTGTTGTGGCCCAGCAGAATCCTTTCAGCAGTACCACTTCTCCACCATCGCTTATGACCTGTCCGGTAAGTTTTGCCTCTCTGGCGGTAACCTCAATGGCTTCATCGGTTACAACACCGGGTAGCGATCCGCTTCCATATCCAGATGTTTCAGCATACAAGGCATAGGGTACGCTAAGTAACTCGTTAATACCCATCAATGTGTAATTATTTCCTCCATTTGCATCGAATTCGATCTTTAAAAAGTAAGGCCCTGAATCCCAACTGATTGATGAAAAATTACCCAGGGGCTCCAACCCTTGTCCAATGATTAGGGTTACTAAACCAAAAGAATTGGTTTGCGCAAAGTGTTTTTCTTGAAACACCGTAATACCTTCCACATCACCTTGCAAAAGACTGATCCTGAACGATATGTCCTGGTTGGTCATAATTTCCCCTGTGGCATTGCGTGGTACGGCCTGATAGGTAAAACCCTGTGGTGCCTGTGAATTAACATCTGTATATATGATGAGCAACAGGAAAGTGAAAAATACTTTGTATTTCATGACTGCGGAGTGAATGTTTTACAAACCAAGTCTGTTGCTGATCTTGCGTGGTAAGGCGTTCTTATTCAGCAGGATGGAAATGGTTTTGTACTGTACGTAGGCTGCGGATGCATACAGGTAGCCTCCGTATGGATTGTTGTCGGTTCCCCATGAATTTTTCACAATGTAGTATTTTGTTCCTTTCTGATCGCGGGCTGCACCTATAATATGCATGGCGTGGTCATCGGTAGTGGTAAGATTGTCAAAACCTTTCTGACGTTCTTCCTGTGTGATAATTTTCTCCCGTAGTGGTTCCTTAAAACTATAGAGCATATCGTCTTTTTCCTTTTGTGATAATTGCTCCCATCTGCTGCGTTCCATGCCATCCATTACCTGGTATTCAGTTTCAGGAACAATGGCTACCCCATTCTTATGGGAAAAACCTTTTTCGCTGATATCGCTTGCCCATGCTACTGTATAACCGCTAGCCAGGGCTGCATCAATTACTTCCATGAGTTCATCGAGAGGAAGGTTCCACGCTTTCTCAAAATTCCAGTTATCAGGAACTTCAATGATAAAATCTGAATGGAAGGGATGGTGTGTAAATGATGTAAGCTGCACATAATCACTGGCTTTTAACCCAAGAGAAGCGGCAAAACTTACGGGCGTGAAGGTCTTATTGTTGTATGAAAACTCTTTCGGGAATGCACCCAGGTAAGCATCCAGCAAGGCGCTAAACCCATCCTTCCAGACAGGGGTAAGTTTACGGTTGGGGTTTTTAATGACTGCATCCACATAGGCTTTGAGAACGGCATCCATTTCTCCGTGAACATGATTTTCTTCTCCGATTACTTTTCCGGAATAAGCCTCAACGGGAACAACTCCTATATGGGTCATAATATGCAAAACATCAGGTAAAGCGCCTCCTCCGCCAAAATTGATTGTTCCATGAAATCTAACATAGCGGTCGGCTTTCATAAAATATGTGTTGCGAACCACAAACATTTCAGAAAGGGCAACATCTCCTTTACCCAGTCGGAGTAGCTCAGCTTCAATCAGGGAATTGGTACCAAAACTCCAGCATGTGCCTGAACGGTACTGGTTTTTCACAGGCGTTACCGGCAGCCTGATCTCATCAGTAAAAATATAGCCTTTTTTCTTCTCTGTAGCTGTATCTTCCTGGGCGGTAACAACTGAAAATGATAAGGCGATAACGAGCAAAGTAGCTGATAATAAGGTTTTTTTGAGCATAACGATAGAATTAGGTTTGAATATCAGGATGGATCGTTGGTGCAAAGGTAGTAAATTGATAATTTCGCAGGCTCAAATTTAAAGATGAAAAGCATGTTACGAACTCATACCTGTGGAGAACTCAGAATAAAAGATGTTGGTACCAAAGTAAACCTTTGTGGATGGATACAGCGATCACGTGATTTTGGAGGCATGACCTTCATGGATCTGCGCGACCGCTACGGAATCACCCAGTTGGTTTTTAACATGGAAACCGATGCGTCGCTTTGCTCGGAAGCCCGTAAACTGGGACGTGAATTTGTCATCAGGGTGTATGGTAAGGTTGCCGAACGAAGCAATAAGAATCCCAAATTACCTACCGGAGATATAGAGATTATGGTTGATCGGTTCGAAATCCTGAACGAGTCGAAGATTCCACCGTTTACTATCGAAGATAATACTGATGGTGGAGATGAATTACGAATGAAATACCGTTACCTTGATTTACGTCGTAACGCAGTGAAGCGCAATATGGAACTGCGTCACCGTATGGCTTTTGAAACCAGGAGTTACCTCGACAACCTTCGTTTCATTGAAGTTGAAACTCCTGTGCTCATAAAAAGCACACCTGAAGGTGCCCGTGATTACGTAGTGCCTTCACGTGTGAATCCGGGGGAGTTCTATGCATTACCACAATCGCCCCAAACATTTAAACAATTGCTGATGGTAGCCGGATTTGACCGTTATTTTCAGATTGTAAAATGTTTTCGCGACGAGGACCTGCGTGCTGACCGGCAACCTGAATTTACTCAGATTGACTGTGAAATGTCGTTCGTAACACAGGAAGATATTTTTAACACTTTTGAAGGCCTGGTAAAACATCTTTTTGAAAAAGTGAAAGGAGTAAAAATTGAAAAACTTCCCCGTATGACCTTTGCAGATGCCATGAAGAACTATGGTAGCGATAAACCAGACTTACGTTTCGGAATGACTTTCGTGGAACTGACCGGATTGGTAAAGGGAAAAAATTTCAGGCTGTTCGACGATGCTGAGCTTGTTGTCGGCATCAATGTTAGAGGCTGTGCAGAATACACACGTAAACAACTGGATGAACTGACCGATTTTGTAAAGAAACCACAAATTGGTGCAGGAGGATTAATTTATCTTCGCTATATGGGTGATGGAAGCCTGAAATCTTCTGTTGACAAATTCTATACTCCGGAAGAACTAAAAAAGTGGGCTGAAGCATTTAACGCGCAATCCGGCGACCTGATGCTGATTCTGGCCGGGGCAACTATAAAAACCAGAAAAGCACTGAACGAACTACGCCTCGAAATGGGTTCACGTCTCGGACTTCGTGATCCTGAGGTATTTGCACCTCTTTGGGTGTATGATTTTCCGTTACTTGAGTGGGACAACGAAACGCAACGCTTTTATGCCATGCACCATCCCTTTACTTCTCCAAAACCGGAAGACATCCCGTTGCTTGATTCCAATCCCGGAGCAGTACGTGCAAATGCTTACGATATGGTGATAAATGGGGTAGAAGTGGGTGGTGGTTCTATAAGAATTCACGATCGCGACATGCAACATAAAATGTTGAGGATTCTTGGTTTCAGCGATGAAGAAGCGCGCACGCAGTTTGGATTCCTGATGAATGCATTTGAATACGGAGCACCTCCGCATGGAGGCATTGCTTTCGGTTTCGACCGGCTTTGTTCTCTTTTTGGCGGCAGTGAATCTATTCGGGATTTCATTGCATTTCCGAAAAACAATGCAGCCAGGGATGTTATGATTGATTCTCCCTCGCCGGTTTCGGAAACTCAACTGAAAGAGTTGGGAATCTGTTTCAGGAATATAAAAAATAGCTGAAAACCGGATTTACCCCGGCGTTTTTTACTGGCCCGATGCCCATCATCAAGACCTTGGTAACCAGAGGTGAAAATGCTGATAAACTGGACGGCGCTAAGACTTTATCAATTTTTTATAGCGGATTCTTTTCGGACCTTCATCACCGAGGCGTTTACGTCGGTTTTCTTCGTATTCGGTATAGCCGCCTTCAAAGAAATACACCTGCGAGTTACCCTCAAAAGCAAGAATGTGCGTGGCTATGCGATCCAGGAACCAGCGGTCGTGGGAAATGATCAGGGCACAGCCAGCGAAGTTTTCCAATCCTTCTTCAAGGGCGCGCAGGGTGTTCACATCAATATCGTTGGTTGGTTCGTCGAGCAGTAACACATTGGCTTCTGAACGTAATGTAAGCGCCAGATGCATACGGTTACGTTCGCCGCCGGAAAGTATTTTTGACTTCTTTGCCTGGTCGGCGCCGGTAAAGTTGAATCGTGCCACATAGGCACGCGAATTCATCATCCTGCCACCCAGTTGAATGGTTTCATGTCCACCGCTGATGATTTGCCACACATCTTTTTCCGGATCAATTTCTGCATGTGCCTGATCCACATAACCCAGCTTCACAGTTTCACCAGCTTCGAATGCTCCACCGTCAGGTTGCTCCTTACCCATTATCAGCCGGAAAAGCGTGGTTTTGCCAGCGCCATTGGGTCCAATAATACCCACAATACTGGCAGGAGGAATTGTAAAGTTGAGGTTTTCAAACAAAAGTTTGTCTCCATAGGATTTTGAAATGCTGTGAAATTTAATCACTTTTCCGCCCAATCTTGGTCCGTTGGGAATAAAAATTTCAAGACGTTCTTCTTTCTGTTTCACATCTTCGTTCATCATGCGTTCGTAGGCCGACAACCTCGCTTTTGATTTGGCATGTCGTGCTTTGGGCGACATTCTGACCCACTCGAGTTCGCGCTCAAGGGTTTTACGACGGCGGCTTTCAGTTTTTTCTTCCTGTGCGAGCCGGTTCGATTTCTGTTCCAGCCATGAACTATAATTTCCTTTCCAGGGAATACCTTCGCCACGGTCAAGTTCCAGTATCCAACCGGCTACGTTATCAAGGAAATATCGGTCGTGGGTTACAGCAATTACGGTGCCTTTGTATTGCTGCAGGTGTTGTTCAAGCCAATCCACCGATTCTGCATCCAGGTGGTTGGTGGGCTCATCAAGCAAAAGAATATCAGGTTCGGACAACAATAAACGACACAGGGCAACACGACGGCGCTCACCCCCCGAAAGATTCTTCACCGGCAAGTCGCCATCGGGGCACCTCAGGGCCTCCATGGCACGTTCCAGTTTTGCATCTAACTCCCAGGCATTGTAATGCTCAAGGAGTTCAGTCAATTCACCCTGACGCTGAATCAGCAGGTCCATCTCGTCATCATCCAGTGGTTCAGCAAAACGGTTATTCACTTCCTCATATTCTTTCAACAGATTAACGACTTGCTGTACCCCTTCTTCCACCGTGGCTTTCACCGTTTTTGAATCGTCAAGTAAAGGTTCCTGATCCAGAAGGCCGACCGAATAACCCGGTGAAAATACCACTTCTCCCTGGAAGGATTTGTCAACACCGGCAATGATTTTCAGCAAGGTAGATTTCCCGGAACCGTTTAACCCGATAATGCCGATTTTGGCTCCATAAAAAAAAGAGAGGTAAATATTCTTTAATATTTGCTTATTAGGGGGAATAAGTTTTCCAACCCCAACCATCGAGAATATAATTTTCCTGTCGTCGCTCATTGTGATATGTTTTAATTCAGTTTGCAAAGCTATGAAAACAAAGCAATTCAAACGCGCTCAGCAAACTTTGATCGCCAATATAATCTGCTGACTATCAAATCGCGTTTTCATCGAACAGCATCCTGGTGATTTCGTCTAAAAATGGTTCAGTATACTTCAACAGACGGCCTTAATCCGGATTCCAGCGCTATTCCAAATCATATTCTTATGTTTGCAGCACAGAAACTACATTAAAAGCAGGTCGTGTGAATATTCTGATGCTCACCAACAAAATGCCTTATCCTCCCAAAGATGGCGGCTCTATTGCTACTTTCAGCATTGCAAAGTCGTTTGCTGATTTGGGTCATACGGTAACTCTGCTTGTGATGAATACCTCGAAACATTATTACGACCTGAAGGCAGTACCCGGGGAAATTTCTGATAAAATTAAGTTTATCGGGGTTGATGTAAACACTGATATTTCTGCCTGGGATGCACTGAAAAACCTGCTTATCAGTTCTGTTCCATACAATGCCCAGCGTTTTATAAGTACTGAGTATGATCGAAAACTTGCCGGATTATTACAAAAACGAAAGTTTGATGTGGTGCATCTTGAAGGGCCATACCTCGGTCCATACATTCACACCATTCGAAAGCATACAACGGCACTGGTCAGCATGCGCCCACAAAATGTTGAGCATGAAATCTGGCAACGTACTGCTGCTTTATCCAAGGGCATCAGGAAATGCTACCTTACCAGTCTGGCTGCCCGTTTGGAACGGTTTGAAATTTCCATGATGAATAATTATGATGTGATGGTTCCAATTACTCAGCGCGATGGTGATTTATTTACCAGGCATGGCTGTAAAATTCCGGTAAAGGTTGCACCTACTGGCATCAACTCAGAAGCTTATATGCCGGATTATAACAACATCAATTTTCCGTCGCTGTTTCACCTTGGTGCGCTCGACTGGTCTCCCAACCAGGAAGGACTAAAATGGTTTTTTGCCAACGTATGGCCATTAATTTTACAGGAATTTCCTTCAATAAAGTTTTATCTGGCCGGCAGAAATGCTCCGGCATATTTTTCAAAATTATCAGAGCCCAATGTGGAATTTCTCGGCGAGGTTGAAAATGCCCATGATTTTATCCGTTCCAGGGCCATTATGATTGTTCCGCTACTTTCGGGAAGTGGTATGCGCATAAAAATTATTGAGGGAATGGCTTTGGGGAAGGCAATAATCACTACCTCAATTGGCAGGGAAGGCATTGAAATAGTGCCGGGTAAACATATGATGGTGGCTGATCAGCCCCTTGAATTTGTTGAGGCAGTGAGATTCCTGCTCTTGGGAAAAGAGAAAGTTGTTGAAATGGGCAAACAGGCTTCGGCCTATGTGAACCAATACTATGATAACAAAAAGATTATCAGTTCATTGATTGATTTCTACCAACAACATCTTCCCTGATATGCTGATTATATTCTGGTTATCGGTTTTCTTTGTGGTTTTCAGCTACGCTGTTTACCCGTTTATCCTGAAATTACTGGCTTCGGGGCGGAAACCCAACAGCTTCGTTTATGGGAAAGACCAATTACCTTATGTTTCAGTTATAGTTGCAGCGTATAATGAGGAAAGTGTGATCATCGAAAAACTGATCAGTGTGCTGGAAAGCGATTACCCAAAGGATAAACTTGAAATTTTTGTGGGATCTGATGCTTCCACTGATCAGACCATTCCATTGGTGCAAGCGTTGAGCAGGCAGTTTCCGCTGATTACATACTATGATTTTAAAGAGCGGCGTGGCAAACCCTCAGTGGTAAATGATCTGGTTCATCACTCAGCAGGGGAAATTCTTGTGCTCACTGATGCCAATGTTTTCTTCGCTCCCGGCACTTTATACCACCTTGTAAAGCATTTCAGGAACCAACATATTGGGCTTGTAGATACATATATGGTGAACAGAGGATTGAAGAAAGAAGGTATTTCTTACCAGGAAAAGGCTTACATCTCGCGGGAAGTCAGAATCAAATATCTGGAAAGCATAATCTGGGGAACAATGATGGGACCTTTTGGCGGATGTTATGCCATCAGGCGCGAAGACTATACTGATGTGCCTGCGCATTCGCTGGTGGATGATTTTTATATTAACATGAAAGTACTGGAAAAAGGGAAAAAAGCAGTAAATGAACTGAATGCCACTGTATTCGAAGATGTTTCAAACAGTTTGCGTGATGAATTCCGGAGGAAAACCCGTATTGCTGCCGGCAATTTTCAGAATCTCATTCGATTCGGACATTTGCTGTGGCCTCCGTGGAGTGGAACCGCTTTTGCATTTTTATCGCACAAGGTGCTGCGCTGGTTTGGACCATTGTTTCTGATATTCGCATTGATATCAAATATTCCCCTGGCATATAAGAGTATTTTTTACTCCATCACCCTGGCCTGTCAGTTGCTATTGATGTTTGGCGTTCCATTGCTCGATTGGATGCTGAGAAAAGTACATATTCATATATCTGTGTTGAGGCTCGTGCTGCACTTTTATTCGATGAATCTGGCTTTAATTGCAGGATTTTTCAGGTATCTGAGAGGTATAAGAACCGGGATTTGGAAGCCGACGCCCCGTTTCCAGTGATGCATCAATTGCTTATGTATTCTTTTCGAGGTCGTTTTTGAGCATTAATTCGGCAAGTTCCCTGAATTTAACCTTGGGCTCCCAGCCAAGTTCACGTTTTGCTTTTGAGTAATCGCCGATCAGGTATTCCACCTCAGCAGGGCGGTAAAATTCAGGATTGACTTTTACAAGAGTTTTTCCGGTTTTGGCATCCCGGCCGGTTTCTTTTTTACCGGTTCCCTCCCAAACAATTTTCCTGCCGATAAATTGAAAGCATACGTCAATCCACTCGCGAACCGAATGCGATTCGTTGGTGGCCAGTACATAATTGCCTGGCTTTTCAGCCTGCATCATCATCCACATACCTTCCACAAAGTCTTTGGCGTAACCCCAGTCGCGTTGCACATCCATATTGCCAATATCAAAATGGTTTTGCTTTCCGTGGTAGATTTTTGCAACAGCATCAGTAATTTTCCGGGTCACAAATTCAACTCCCCTGAGCGGAGATTCATGATTGAACAAAATTCCTGTGGTTGCGAAAATATTGTATGATTCGCGATAATTGATCGTCATCCAGTGTCCGTAAAGTTTGGCGATCGCATAAGGGCTGCGGGGATAGAAGGCAGTTTCTTCGTTTTGAGGAAATTCCCTTGCCTGACCAAAAAGTTCGGATGTTGAGGCCTGGTAAAATTTTATATGTGGATCAACTATTCTCACTGCTTCCAACAGGTTTGTAACGCCAATGCCTGTCACATTTCCTGTTAAGATGGGATTTTTGAATGAGTGTGCTACAAAGCTCTGGGCTCCAAGATTATACACCTCGGTTGGTCTAACCTCACGGATAATACGTGTCAGGTTACTGGCATCAAGTAAATCGGTTTCAACCAAATGTAATTTATGGATGATTCCCAACTGGTCGAGACGGCAGAAATTGGGGGTACTCAACCTGCGAAATCCACCCACAACCTTATAGTTCTTCTGTAATAATAAATCAGCCAGGTAAGCTCCGTCCTGTCCTGTAATACCGGTAATAAATGCTGTTTTCTTCATGATTGGTATGCTTATTCGTTTTCTGTATCTTTTTTTAATTTCCTGAAAAGCTTGCCCCAGGCGTCGGAATCCATTAATGATGAGTCGGTCACGGCTTTATAACTGAGCCAGATTCCAACAGGAAGAAACATTGCTGATGACAACCACATGCCAACCCAGGGATCCAATACACCGGTTCGTACATATTTATCTCCGGTGGTTGAGGCAATATGAAAGAGGATGAAGAGGATTGTAGAAACTACCAGGGGGAGGCCCAGTCCGCCTTTTCGAATAATTGCACCAAGGGGGGCGCCAACAAAAAACAATATCAGGCAAGCCGCCGACAAAGTGTACTTTCGGTGCCATTCAATATCATGCCTGCGTATATGGCGCAATTGCCCTTCATAATAATCAACCCTGGTTTCAAAAACCGATTTCATATTTCGTGAAGTATTCAATGCATTTTCGATTATTTTCGACCGTTGATTCTGAGCAATACCGGTTAGAAAATCTCCCCTGAAGATTAATCCTGAATCCGGTTCAGCAATCTTGGTAGAATCGAGACGGGAGAAGTAGAAATAGTTATGGCGCATGGAACGTGAAAAATTTTCTTTTTCCTGCATAAATCTTGTGTTCAGAGAATCGCGCGAATATTCCAGTTGTTTCAGGTTGAACATCTGGAAATTGTTCTTAAACAGTTCTTCATCTGTACGGTTAATTTCAAAACCGGAAAGATCGAACCGCCTCACCTCCTTCCTGAATCGCATGCGTAAGAAAGGGTAGGCTGCTGCATTGCTGTAATCAGGATTTTCATCGTAACTGGTGCCGTTGTATAATGTGAGAACCAGGAACCTGCCATCAGGTGTTTGTTCCATACTGCCCCATTCTGCAAGGGTCACGGTGGTATTCCCCTTTCCTGCAGTATGGTCATAGATCATAACGTCACGTATTATTTTACCTTCTCTATCCTTTTTGCCTATTCGTATCACATAGCCTTCAAGGCCATTATAATAAATGCCTTCCTGCAGGTTGAATGATAGTTTTTGCTGTCGAACGTCATACAGTATTGACCGGAATTTCAGGTTGGCGATAGGTAAAACTATGTTCGAAAAATAAAAAGCACCAATTCCGATCAGCAGGGATAAGATTATGAGTGGTGTCATGATCCGGCGCAACGAAATACCAGCAGCTTTTGTGGCTACCAGTTCATAATGTTCACCCAGGTTACCAAATGTCATCAACGAAGAAAGAAGGATAGCAAGGGGCAAAGCCATAGGAACAAAAGTTGATGAAGCATAGAACATCAATTCAGCTATCATATTCCAGGGCAATCCCTTACCTACCAGATCGTCAACGTATTTCCAGAGAAACTGCATCAACAGAACAAAAATGGCGATGAAGAAAGTCAGCACCAGCGGACCAATGTAAGATCGAAGGATCAGTAAATCAATTTTCTTCATCAAAAAAATCTATGTTTTATCGTTAAATTCATCAACAGTTCATCGGGCAAGCCCTGGTTTTAAATTATTTACAGAAACAAACCTGCCATTTATTATTTTTCGCAACACTGGCTTTACCTTTATTTCAGGCGAACCAAAAACAAGACTCAACAGGATAAATAGAACATGTACATCAGATGCAACCTGTCAAAAAGATCCGCCCTCAGACAAAGTTTCCGGCAAAGTTAGACTTTTAACTTACAGCCGGATTTTTTAGCAAAATAATTACGAAAACCATTGGAATAACGGGAATGTTATACATTTGCGTATTCTCCGGTTCACGATAGTTGTTCATTCAATTATTATATTCGATGAAAATAATACAAGTTACTGACCGTAAAACAATTAAACAGTTTCACGACACTATCAGGGTGATTTATAAAAACGATCCTAATTTCGTTTGCCCACTCGACAAAGACATCGAAAGTATTTTTGATCCAGTAAAAAATTCCTTTTTTCGGGATGGTGACGCCTGCCGCTGGATCCTGAAGAGTAAGCAAGGCGAATTGATAGGACGCGTTGCAGCGTTCTATAATTGGGCGAAAGCCCGAAAATATGAACAACCAACTGGTGGTATAGGCTTTTTTGAATGTATTGACAATCAGGAAGCAGCTTTTCTTTTGTTTGACACCTGCAAAGAATGGCTCGAAAAGGCCGGTTTAGAGGCAATGGATGGTCCTGTCAACTTTGGCGAAAATGAAAGTTACTGGGGATTACTGGTAGAAGGTTTTGACAATCCAAGCTATGGCATGAACTATCATCCGCCTTATTATCAGAAGTTTTTTGAAGCTTATGGTTTCTATAATTTCTTTGAACAAACAACCAATAAACTTGATCTGACTAAAAAGTTTCCGGAACGTTTCTGGAAAATAGCCGACTGGATCAGGCAGAAACCCGGATTTCGGTATGAAAATTTTAAAAAATCGGATGTTGAAAAATATCTGAGAGATATAAAGGAGATTTACGATCAGGCCTGGATCCATCATGAGCATTTTACTCCTCTTGATATTGATGTATTGAGAAAAGAGTTCCAACAGGCTAAACACATACTTGATGAAGAATTTATCTGGTTCGTTTACCATGATGATAAACCTGTGGCTTTTCTGGTAATGCTGCCAGATGCCAACCAGATACTCAAATATTTTCATGGCAGGATGAACCTGCTCGACAAGCTGAGATTTCTGTATCTGAAACGGCAGAATTTATATACCAAGGCACGCATTACTGTGATGGGAGTAATTCCACGCTTTCAGCGCTATGGTATTGAATCTGCCATTTTCTGGCATATGGACAAAATGATGCAGCATAAACCTGCCTACAAGGAAATTGAACTGGCATGGGTAGGCGACTTTAATCCCAAAATGCAAAAGCTTCATGCCGCAGTTGAAAGCACTTTTTCAAAACGCCATATCACCTACCGGAAACTGTTCGGGGAGGGTAAAGTGAAGCGGGCGAATACGATTGTATGATTAAACATGATGATGAAAGTTGATGAAGTCAGGGAAACAATAATTAAATGCAAATCAAAATTCTGGTGATATACGAATAACATAATACAACAACATCTAATTTACAAAACTATGATCATTATTACAGGAACTAATCTTACAATTGAAGACCTTGTTAAGGTTGCCAGGCACCATGAAAAAGTTGAACTGCACCCTGATGCTGTCAGACGCATCAATGATTGTCGTGCCATGCTTGAAAGAAAAATTGTTGCCAGGGAAATTATGTACGGAGTAAACACCGGAATTGGTGAATTCTCGGAAGTTGTTCTGAACGACGACCAGGTAAAGGATTTTCAGAAATACCTTGTTTATAATCATGCAGCAGGTATTGGCGACCCCATGCCAGAAGAATGGGTGAGGGCAGCCATGGTGAGCCGCGTGAATGTGCATGCGCATGGTAACTCAGGAAGTCGTCTTGAGATTACACAAACCATGGTAGAAATGTTAAATAAAGGAGTAACTCCCCATGTTTGTGAGAAAGGTTCAGTCGGAGCCTGCGGTGACCTTAGTCCAATGTCGCAAATAGCTTTGCTGATGATGGGTGAAGGTCATGCCTATTACAAGGGTGAATGGCTGGAAGGTAAAGAAGCTTTCGACAGGGCAGGCATTCCTGTTCCCGGACTGCTGGCACGCGATGGCCTGGCTGCTATCAATGGCTCAAATGTATTGACTGGTATGAGTGCCATTATGTTGCACGACACCAATTTATGGCTAAAACAAGCTGAAATTGCCTGTACAATGACTCTTGAAGCACTGAAGGCTAACCTGGGTCCTTATAATCATAAATTGCATGCAGTCAGGGGATTTCCAGGGGCGGTACGCAGCGCTGCTGCCATTCGCAGGGTGGCAGCCGGGGGGGATTTGCTGGAAAAACGTTTAAAAGTGAAAGTACAGGATGCCTATTCCATGCGTTCCACGCCACAGGTAATTGGTGCAGCCCACGATGCAGTTGCCTGGGCAAAAAAACAGGTTGAGATTGAATTGAATGGAGTGGGCGATAATCCGATTTTCTTCCCGGAAGAAAATCTTCAGCTTTCCGGTGCTAATTTTCAGGGTTCGCCTGTGAGCCTGCCCATGGATATGATAGGCGCCGCAGTAACTATGGTTAGTGTGCTGTCAGAAAGAAGGATGAACCGGCTGAATAATCCGGCACTCAGTGTCGGATTACCACCCTTCCTGACAAAGGGCGCAGGTATGTTTTCCGGCCTGATGCTCAGTCAGTATACTGCTGATATGCAGATCGTTGAACAACGCATCCTTTCAATGCCCGCTTCTATCCAATCAATTCCTGCTGCAGCCGACCAGGAGGATTTTGTTTCAATGGGGATGAATACTGCCCTGAAAAACTTTAAAATCCTTGACAATGCTTACGGGATTCTGGGCATAGAATTCATGGCGGCGGCCCAGGCGCTGGATCTGAGAGAAAAATACGAGACTCCCTATTTATATGGTGCAGGAACCAATAAAGCACGGGAGGTGATCAGGCAGCATGTGGAGTACCTTGATATTGACCGGCCGCTCTATCCCGATCATAATAAAATGAAAGATCTGGTAAAATCATGTGAGATCCTCAGTGAAGTTGAACGGGCTGTCGGAAGCATAGGATAGCTCTTTATTACGGTGAATTTTATGAATCTGATGAGCTCCTGAGCTTTTTCATTTTTAAGGAATTATTATTTTTTTGTTAAATTTTGTTAAATGGTATTACTTTTATTATATCTTAGCGCCCGAATTCGGGGCAGGTATAGTAATGACTATTAATTACAGCAATGTTGAACCAAATATATATACATGAGTATTGAATCTGATTATTAATTAAAGTGTTGTTTAACCATTTCTAACTTAAATGAATCAATTATGAGAAAAATCACAATCTTGCTTGCCTGCCTTATCCTGGCAGCGCAGGCTGTGTTCGCACAAAAGAAGGTCACAGGTACTGTGACAAGTGCTGAGGATGGCAGCGGCATTCCGGGAGTGACTGTACTGGTCAAAGGTACAACTATAGGAACCACTACCAACATCAACGGACAATATGAGGTTGTTGCACAACCTACTGCAACTCTTGTGTTTTCTGTTGTGGGTATGAAAACCATCGAAGTTGCTATTGGCGACCGCTCTGTCATCAATATCATTATGGAAATTGACGTTTTCGCCATCGAAGAGTTGGTGGTGGTAGGCTATGGAGTTCAGCAAAGAAGGGATATTGCAGGTTCGATCTCAACAGTGAGAGGCGATGCCATTAAGACCATCCCGGTTCAAACTTTCGACCAGGCTTTACAGGGAAAAGCTGCCGGGGTCACTTTGACTGTACCCAATGCAGTTCTTGGAAATCCACCCGTTGTCAGGATTCGTGGCTATAATTCCATTTCTGGTAGCTCAACCCCGCTATACGTGATTGATGGAGTACCTGTCATCACAGGTGATTTATCCAGAACCACTGCTGCTTTCAACCCCTTAGGCGATGTAAATCCTGCCGACATTGCTTCCATCGAAATACTGAAGGATGCTTCTGCCACGGCTATCTACGGATCAAGGGCTGCCAATGGTGTTATTCTGATTACTACCAAGAGAGGATCGGCCGGAAAAGTTACTGTTAATTACGATGCCAATATGGGCTGGTCATCGCCATACAGATTGTACGACCTTATGAACGCCGAGCAATATGTTCATACCAAGAACCTCGCCCGCGTAAATGCCAACGCCACACCTAACGAAGCATATTTCCTTAATTACGATGCCGATGGTAAACTGATTGATACCGACTGGAATGATTACGTATATCAGACCGGATTTCAGCACAGCCATTCACTCAATGTCTCGGGAGGTTCACAGACAACCAGCTATTATTTGTCAGTTGGATATTCCAATAACGATGGTATCATCAAGACAAATACGTATGAACGCAAGAACGCACGTCTGAACCTTGATCATAAACTTAACAAATGGATGACAGTTGGTGCCAACATTAATTTTACGAATGCATTCACAAATGCTCCCAACACTGGTTCAATTGCAAATAGCAACTTTTCTACTGCCGGTGCTGGCAGGCTTGCCTTTGTTACAGCACCCAATGTGCCTGCATTCCTTAATGACGGAACTTATAATATTGATTATCCCGGTAACCGTATTGGTTTATTAAATAACCTTCAGCCTGTTGGATTCTTTCATCCGGTATTTATTCAAGATAAGAATTATGGTAAGGTATTGAGTGACAGGCTTCTTAGTACTTTATATGCCAATGTTAACCTTTTTGAAGGATTAACTTACCGGTTTGCATTCGGCTATGACCTGAGTTCTGTCGAATCAAAAGCTTTCTGGCATCCTGATCATGGTGATGGCAAGACCCGTGGCGGTGACGCTTTCAATTATTTAGACCGTAGAAACAGATGGAATATTACCAATACCCTGAACTATGGAACCACTTTGGTGGATAAGTTAAATCTGAAAGTGTTGGTTGGTTCGGAAGAGCAGTACACTGAATTCGATGGATGGTCAGGTTGGAAGAGTGGGCTGGCTGATGCTTTCTTCGGCGACTACCAGGGCAGTTTCACGACCCCGCAACAACCACCCACGGCGCTGCTCGAAGAGAATTACTTCACTTCATTTTTTGGCCGTTTAAATGTGGACTGGGATAAAAAATACTATATTGATTTCAGTGCCCGCCGCGATGGATTTTCAGGTCTTGCAGAAGGTAAAAAGTATGGAGATTTCAGCGGTGTGGGAGTAATGTGGAACCTCTCCAATGAAGGATTCCTAAAAGACTCAAGATTTAATGATTTTATTTCCGATTTAAGACTCAAGGCAAGCTTCGGTAAAGTAGGTAATATTTCCGGTGTTGGTAATTATGCCTCATTATTCCTTTATGGTGCTGGTACTTACAATCAGCAGGGAACCTTGTTCTTCAACCAGGCTGGTAATTCCGATCTGGAATGGGAAACCAGCAACAAGTTCGACATAGGCCTTGCCTTTGCTATTCTTAATGATCAAATCCAATTTGATATCAATTACTTCAAAAATGATATTGATGGTTTGATCCTCAATGTTCCACAATCACCTTCAAAAGGTATTCCCAACAATGTATTGCCTATGAACATTGGAACAATGTTCAACCAGGGAATTGAATTAACAATAGCGAGCTACAATATCAACACTGAAAAATTCAAATGGAACACCAACTTCAATTTCAGCTACCTGAAGAATGAGGTTTCTTCGCTGGCTGAAGGAGTTCCTTTCCTTGTTGGTGTTACACAGCTTGAGACAACCAACCGCACTTTAGTAGGTTATCCCCTCGGAAACATCTGGGGTGTTGAAACCGCCGGGGTTGATCCGGAAACAGGCAGGAGGATTTTCATCAAGAGAACAAAAGATCCTGTTACTGGTGCAATTACAACAAGCAAGGTATATTACGGACATGGCTCAAACTGGCCTGCCGGTCAGGCCGGATGGCGCAATG
>CAYQRU010000029.1:0-33795 GCA_964419945.1 uncultured Bacteroidales bacterium
CAGGATCAAGGAAAGCAACCGCCTTGAAGCCTTGTACCAGGAGCGTTCTTCCATCAATCCCCTGCTAATGATCGTCCGGGGCGAGTCGATGTCAATCCCAAAGCAAGACAAGGTGCCAGTGACAGGGCCTCTCCATTTCAGCACTTACAACGATCACCGTATGGCTATGGCCTTTGCTCCCCTTGCCTCGGTTTTCGAACATGTATCGCTGGACCAGCCCGAGGTTGTTTCAAAATCCTACCCTGGTTTCTGGGAAGATCTTAAAAGGGTTGGTTTTCACCTGACCGGGAACTTCAAACAGGTTTAGGAAGCCTTTCTACTGGCTCATCAGATTTTTTGCTGTGCTTACTTCCACGAATGAAGGGCCGACCTTCTTACCAAAATTGCCTGCGAGAACCACTACCAGGTCATCTTCCACGATGGCATTCTGTAGGAACAGCTTTTCAATCGTATGACGGATGAATTCCTTTTTTGATGTTTCGACGGTAATGTGACCGGCATAAACGCCATAATTCAGTGCCAGTTCTTTCATAACCCGCGGATCGTAACATTGAATATACAATGGACAGGTTCCGCGGAAAGCTGAAAGAAAGCCCGCTGTTTTCCCGGTATCTGTGTCGGCGATTACGGCTTTTGCGTTCAGGCGGGCAACAGCGCGAATGGCTGTTTTAGCCAGGAAGCCCGATACTTCATTGTCGTGTGGTATAATCTGACGGTTTTCCTGGTAATCAGTACTCGCTTCTGCAGCCAGGGCAGCTCGTGCCATGGTTTGAACCGACTCTAGCGGGTAAGCGCCATAAGCTGTTTCGCCGCTTAGCATGATGGCATCAGTACCTATGAATACTGCATTGGCAATATCGGCAATTTCAGCACGGGTAGGGCGGGGGTGGCTGATCATCGAGTGAAGCATCTGCGTGGCAACTATGACTGCTTTGCGGCGCGAAATGCATTTCTCTATGATATTTCGTTGTACCACCGGAATATGTTCTGCAGGAATTTCAATGGCCAGGTCGCCGCGTGCGATCATCACACCATATACGTGAGGGAGTATATCTTCAAGGTTATCAACACCTTGCTGGTTTTCTATTTTGGCAATGATCTTAATCCGGCTTTTGTGCCTGTCGAGAATTTCCTGTATGGCCAGCACATCTTCCTTATTTCTCACAAAAGAGTGGGCTATGAATTCAAGGTCAAGATCAATAGCCATACTGATAAATTCCTTATCGCGCTCATTCAATGATGGAAGATTGACGGCAATACCCGGAAGATTCACACTTTTACGTTTTTTAATGGTGCCTGCATTCAGGGTTTCGCAAACCAGGAAATCTTGGTGCTTTTCAATTACCTGCAAAGCAATATCACCGTCATCAATCATAATAATATTGCCAGGCTTTAAGAGTTCAGCAATTTGAACAAAATTTACGGAGAGTCTTCCGGGGTAAGTGGATCCAGATCCGAAAACTTTAATTGTTTCACTTTTATTAACTTCGATATCATTACCGGATGCCGATGTGCGAATTTCCGGGCCTTTCGTATCAATCATCACGGGAATCTGATCACTTACACTCCTGATATTTGCAACCATTGTTCTGAGCCCTTCTGCATTTTGATGAGCAGTATTAATCCTAACAACGTTCATTCCTGCTTCATACAGCAATCGAATCGTTTCGGGATGAGCGCGTTGTTCCGAAAGTGTGGCGATGATCTTGGTGAGTTTGGCAGGCATGGATGACGGGAAAATTAAGAATGAAAAATTGAAAATTGAAAATGGTGGAAGATAAATGGTTGATGATGGTCACAGAGTAAAGAAAGACAGCAATTTGCTTCTGAGTTGGCCTGCAATAATATGTGCCTAAAACCAAACCTGGATTAACAAATTACGTTTGAGGTAATCTGGTTAATCCAGGTTTAATATCTCTTCCTTATGATAATACTATTTGGCTTTTCTGGTTTTGCCCTTACGCCTGTTGAGTTTGTATAGTTGCAGTCCATCAATGGTTTCTTCAGTCTTAACAATGTCAAAAATGATGGAGTGTGCTTTGTATTCCATACCCAGGCTGTCAAACAATGCCTTTGCATTCAGGTAATAATAATTACCGGCTTTGTTCACCTTGAAAGCATCGTTTGTGATTGTTTCCTGAATAAGAATGTAGAGCTCTTCACCACCTTTAGCGTCTTCATTCATGGCGAATTTCACGCTTTTTTGGTTATTTAACGCCAAAATGTTGATGGCTGCTGCTGAAAAGTTCAACTTGCCATTGCTTTGAACCGTACATTTTAAGTTCGCTTCAAATTCTTTTGCATCTAAAAATTTTAGTTTCATAGGATTTTTATTAAAAGTTCGTGCAAATGTACAAAATAATAATCCAAATACGCAAATATTGCCATATAATAATATAAAAAATGTTAATAATTCTTCACCTTACCCGATTTTCTTTGCTATAAGATATTGTAATCCTGTTATTTTAATGGTTCAAACAGGAAGAGAACGGAAATTAGTAATTATGAATATAACAAGCCTGGTGATCAGATGTCACAAAATGATAAACGGAATACACGCTCATAGATGATATCTGGATTCTTTACGGCTTATCCGGCTTAAATGGGATAAGTCTGTTTGTAAGCAGGATTTTAAAAATTACCCATGATTTGTCAATAGAAAGGTAAATGCTTGATTTTAAATAAAATATTTTAATTACCGCAATAAAAGAGTTGATTTGACTTTAATAACATGCAGTAATTATGATAATTAGGGATTTACAGCAAATTTTGACATACATTTTCTGTTGTCCGACATAGAGAATTAATATTATTGGCGATTTTTAGTTTAGATTTTATTAACCTAAAATTGTCAGTAGAATTTACATATTTTCAACAATTAATAAGTTCTGTTTTTCGAATGACTGGCATGAGAAATTATTTTCTGCCAGCATATTTGGTATTAATGAAGATATTATATTGAATCTTTTTGGTTTAGGGCATCTTTTTTGTGAAATCAACACTATCAGCAATCAGCATACATATATTACTGGTTTACAAGTGTTGTCGGCTTTGCCTTTACTGATCCGAAGTTACTTAAGCAGTCTGATGAAGAATCGCATTGTCAGTGTCTGATCTTAATTATTACCTTGCCGGAACCATCGATTTCTGAATGACTTAGGGAGGCAGAGCTTAGAATTTAATGATCTTTACTGATTGTATTTTCTCTCTGTGCAGCATTCTGACAAAATAAATGCCTGGATGCCTGTCAGATATATTAATACTCATAGATGGTTTATCCGGAAATGATGATCGCATCAGGCAGATGCCTTCCGGATTGCAGATTTCAATAATAGTTTCTGAAGTTGTAGGGACAGAGGTTGAGATTGTGAAAATACCTGTTGAAGGATTTGGAAAAACATGAAGATCTGATAGAAATGAAATTTGATCAGTCCATCCGTTATTAACAGATTTCCCTGTCCACGAGACCGGATGATAATTACCATCGGAGCAGAAGGTGCTGTCAGTGGTTATTCGGGCATGAAGTGCCCCGCCATGAACAACAGTGGTACCTGATTGAAAAACGATTTTGCCGCCGGAGATAAATTGTGCGTAGCCACCTTCCTGCACCAGAAAGCCTGATCCGTTTCCTGCAACAAAAATGTTTTGTATTGCATCAAAGCAGGCTACCTTGTTACTGGCTATTATGGTATCAGCGACGTTCAGCATTTCCGGAACATCATAGGGTTCTTTTCCGTTACCATTCAGATAAACTAGCATACCCAATGATATTTTTACCATCTCGGCAGCGTAGTACTTATTAGTGGAGGCTACCAGATCGTTTACCGTATGATAATAGGGAGTGAACTGGTTCTCAATGAAGAATATTGCCTTGTATCCCCGCTGATAAAAAGGCCAGCTATCGGAGGCATATATATACTGAGTGCTTTCAACGGCATCCAGAATGGTAAGATTTTCAATGATCTGATGTGCCAGGTTGGTATACCAGTCGGAATTTGCATATTTCTGTATTGATACTTTCCATTGATCCTGTGGCAGGGTACAATAACTCACCATGTCGTTGTTGATCATGCAGATGATATTTTTGCCCGAGTCTTGGCATTTGGCGGCATAATCATAGCTGCCAAGCAAGCCCAGTTCCTCTGCTGCAAAAGCGATGAATTCAATATGATATGCCGGCTGGTATTGACAATCCTTCATGACCCGGGCTATTTCGAGGGTAGCAGCTACCCCGCTGGCATTATCGTCGGCACCCGGAGCGTCAAGAAAAGGATTGCTTGAATATGGCACAATCGCGTCGTAATGAGCTCCAAGTATAAAAACTGAGTCAGAAGCACTATATCCGTCAAGCCGGCAAATAACATTGTATTGCCAGGTCTGATAGTAAATACCTCCGTATGTTCTGTTGAATGGAAATGAATCTAAGCGGACATCTTCATAACCTAACGAATGAAATTTTTCCTTGATCCAAGTGGCAATCAACTTTCTGTTAGGAGCAAGGCAGAACCTCGTACCAAAATCCTCAAGCGATTGCATATAAGATTGGATGCTGTCGGGATTGATTTTCGCAATGTAATAAGTGATTACAGAGTCTGTTGCAAAATCCTGTGCGCTGACTTTTAAAAAATATGAACCATAAATTATAAGGAATGCTGAAATAATAATCCTGAATATTTTTTTCATCTGAAAATGTTTTGGCTGCAATCATTTCACCAGTGTTGGTTCTGCAGTATAATATTGGTTGTGGCGATCGCATCCAATACATTGATAATGCCATCCACGTTCACATCGGCATTATCGAAACAAAATGGTTGCGGGTTCAAACCCAACACCTGGTTTACGATAGAGATCACATCCAACACATTGACCAGTTCATCGCAATTGGCATCGCCATGAATGACTCCCGTCATTGGACCATCGTACTCATAAGCGCCCATATCAATGAGGCCATGAATAATGCGCGGGTTCATGGATAAATCAAATGCTGGCAGCAACAATCCTGTGGTATCGGGAGTGCCGGCATTGATGCAGGGGCTGTTTTGTGTGAGCTTGAATTCTTGATTTCCCGGATTAGCAAACATCGGGTTAACATCAATATTGTTTTCATACACTCCTATAAACATGCTGCCTCCGAAAGCGGCCAGTCCATATTGCACGTCGCAATGGTAAAAACCCGGTGCCGAGTAAACATCCCAGATCCATACCTGAGAACCCAGTGGGTTACCAGGCTCTCCACCGGTATTATTCCAAAGAATGCTGTTGTAAAGATCTGGAAAAGCATATTCATTGCAATAATAACCACCGCCCATAGCAGCGTGGTTCTGGGTGATAGTAAGGTTGTTCAGTTGTGGAGATGCACTGATGATGGCGATTCCTCCTCCAAAAAACATGGCGGTATTATGATTGATTAATAAATTAGCGATAGTTCTGTTGGGGGCTGAACGTAAAAAACCTATGGCTCCGCCCAGAGCACTGAAGTTTCCGGTGAAAACACAGTTCATCATTTCCGGGTTTGAAAAATCAAAAGAAACGCCACCGCCAATGCCGGTAGAGGAATTATTTTTAAAAGTACAAAAATTGATTTTAGGGTTGGCACCGTTGAAATTCAACCCACCCCCATAGCCATATATTTCCGGTTGATCATTGCCGGCATAGTTTTGCACAAACAAGGAATATTCAACTGTAAGATCAGACTTGAATGCATGAATCGCTCCACCGCGCATAAAGGCATAATTGTTCACGAATGTGGAATTTGTTATATGGACGTCATGATATCGTACGAGCCTTATGGCGCCACCATAGCAATTGGCTGAATCACCTGTTGCCTTACCATATTCAAATCGGCAGTAAGAAAACAATGAACTGTCGTTTTCGGCAGGAGTGTCCTCAAAACGGATCCCATTCCAGCCTCCGGCCCCTATATATATGTTTGAAAAACCCAGGGTATCAACGACCGTAAAAATAATACTGTCAGTTGGAGTTCCGTCGGCAATGATCTTACCCTGCACATTGATGGAATAGTGCCCTGTAAATATCACCATTGTTCCGGCCGGAATAACCAGGGAATCCCTGCTGGCTATGTTCATATCGCCTGTAATATATAGGGTATCATATTGCTTATTCATTGCCATGTCTGTATGTAATGAAAAAACGCGGGACATAAAAAAAGGCCGGATGCAAAATACAAAAGTCAGGATGAGAAAATACGTGAGAGTTCGTTTCATAATATTTAATTTTTGTGAGTTGAGTTTGTATAGAAGTATATGAAATAAATTATGCCGGATTACCTGAAAACTTTCTGCAAAGATAACACAAATGTATAGAATGTACAAATGAACAGTGTTAAGCAGTTTTGATACGTTTCCTTATCTGCTCGATAGATGTCAATATTAGTTCATTGTTGGCAGGAAGTTCAAAACAGGGTTCTGAAAGGTGATCGCCCACAGCCGAAATAGCGTCCTTGATGGCAAGCCAGACCGAAAATGCAAGCATGAAAGGTGGTTCCCCGACGGCTTTGCTTTTTTTGATCGCAATAGGATTGGGTGCATCTTTTAACAGGTCAACATGAAAGATCTCAGGTATATCACCGATACCGGGAATTTTGTATGTATCCGGTGAATGATTGAGTAGGCGGCCTGTTTTGTCCCAGCGCACCGTTTCGGTGGTACACCAGCCGACACCCTGAATGAACCCTCCCGTAACCTGTCCCATGTCAATGTTTTCGTTAATCGAATCCCCTGCATCGTGCAGGATATCTGAGCGCACCAGCTTCACACTTCCGGTAAGTGTATCCACCAGTACTTCTGAAACTGCCATGCCATATGCAAAGTAATAAAAAGGAGTGCCTTTCCCACTGCAACGGTCGAAATGGATATCTGGTGTACGGTAATATCCGGTTGAACTGAGACTTACCTGTCCGGTGTGTGCCACCCTGACAATCTCCTCAAAGTTCAGGGTTTGGGCGGGCTGTTGCGGATCAAATACCTTCCCGTCCTGGTACATCAGTTGTTGAGGTCTCAGTCCAAACTTTTCTTTCAGCATTTTGGAAGCAACCGGAGCAAGCCGTTCTTTCAAAGTGTCAATGGCATTCTTAACAGCCATTCCGTTGAGGTCGGTTCCGCTGGAAGCTGCCGTTGGGGAGGTGTTAGGTACTTTGGATGTGTTTGTTGCATTTACTTTGACTTTATCGAATGGCAAACCTAGTTCAGATGCCGCAATTTGCCAGATTTTTGTGTGCAATCCCTGTCCCATTTCCGTACCACCATGGTTTACCAACACGGTTCCGTCCTTGTAAATGAGTACTAAGGCTCCGGCCTGGTTCAAAAATGAGGTAGTAAATGAAATGCCAAATTTTACAGGGGTGATTGCCAGGCCTTTTTTCAGATATTTGTGCTGGCTGTTGAATTGGTTTACATCACTTCGTCTTTCGAAATAGGCTGATGATTTTATCAGCCGTTCCCAGATCATAAAAAGACGGTTATGCAGAACTTCCTGGCCATAGGGAGTGATGTTGTGTGTGTTAAGCCCATAGAAGTTTTTAAATCTGATTTCAGCGGCGTCTTTTTTCAAAAATCTTGCAATGCTGTCAATGGCATTTTCGATGATGGCCATACCTTGTGGACCGCCAAAACCCCGGAAAGCTGTATTGGATGGCAGGTTGGTTTTCCACATTGTACCGGTGATACGGATATTCGGAATGAAATAAGCATTTTCAGCATGAAAGAGCGCGCGCTCCAGTATGGCCATGGACAGGTCTGTTGCCATGCCTGCATCGCTTTGCATTTCCACAAGGTAAGATGTGATTCGTCCTTCGTCGTCGAAACCTATTTTGTAGGTGCTTTGAAAACGGTGTCGCTTGCCGGTGATCTTCTGATCGTCGTCGCGAAAAAGTACCATTTTTACCGGGTGTCTTGTAGAGTCGGCCAGCAGAGCTGCCCAGGCGGCAATATGGTTGCCCTGTGTTTCTTTACCTCCAAAGCCTCCTCCCATGCGCTTAACCTCACACACCACTTCATTGGCTTGCAGTCCCAGGACTTCGGCCACTACCATCTGCGTTTCAGTTGGATTCTGACTGGAGGCGTACACAGTCATTTCGCGGTTCTCACCTGGAATACATACAGCGGCCTGGGTTTCGAGATACCAGTGTTCCTGTGCACCGGTTTTTAATGATCCTTCAATGACATGTTTAGCTTCATCCATGGCTTGATCAGGATTTCCTGCTTCAATTTTTCGCGTGGGAGCCAGCTTGTTATCCGCGGCTATAGCCTCTTCAATGGTAAGAATGGCGGGCAGTGGCCGGAAACTAATCTTAATTTTTTTTCCGGCTTCCACTGCTGCCTGTTTGTTTTCAGCCGCGACAAGAAATACAGCCTGACCGATGCAATTAACCTTGTCTTTGGCAAGGCATGGCTCGTCGTGGGCAAGGGGGTTCAATTGGTTCTGGCCTGGAATTCTTGTGTAATCCAGGATATCATGCACCCCTTCAACCTGCAGAGCTTCACTAAGGTCATAGCCAAGAATCTCGGCATGCGCATGAGGGCTATATACCACATGACCGGTAAGTATTTTTTCGCCATGATAAAAATCGCATATATAAACAGCTTCACCGGTTACATGCTGGATGGCGCTTTCGTGAGGTATTTTATCAGTTGGATTGATCATGGTTTGTTTTTCAATTAGTTGACCAGTTTTTTGCTGCCATTGTCCTGTAGGCAGCTCCGGCGCGGGCATCGGAGATAGGAGTAAAGTCCTTTTCGATCCAATCCCCTGCCTGTTCAGTTACTGCTACGTTCAATGTTTTTCCTTTCAGAAATATTTCAGTCAGTTTAGCGCGTTTTGGTCGGTCGGCCATTCCCCCGTAGGCAAGGATAATCTCTTCCACGCTGCCAGCTTCATTCTTTTTTAGTCTCAGGGCAAGGCTCAACGTTGATATATCGAGATCGCGGCGGGTCGAGATTTTTTCTGTCTTGAAAATAACACCGGATTCTACAGCCGGAATAAAGACGCCTTTAAGCAATTCATCAATATTCAGGCAGTTTTTGCGGTAGCCGGTAATAAATTCTTCAATCTCCACCCAGCGGCTGCTCTCCTTGCTTACCAACTCCAGCCTGGCTTTCAATGCAATAAATAGCGGAATAAGATCGCCAATTGGTGAGGATGTTACGAGGTTTCCACCAATGGAGGCAACATTGCGTATTTGCCAGGAAGCAAAAACATCAAGCATCGGCAAAAGCACTGGTAGATTTTCTTCGGCAAAATGCCTGAAAGTTTCAAGGTTTACACCGGCACCGACATAGATACCATCCTTTCCGCTATGGATGTTTTTAAGTTCATTAACAGCTGATAGATCAAGAATGACAGGATGAAATTCATGGGTTTTATTCTGATGTATAGCTGTATCTGTGGCGCCGTTTATTACATGCGCTTCATGGTGAGCAGCCCGATCGTGCAGGGCTTCATGCAGGTTTGATGGAAGTAGGTACTGCTGGCGGTTGGTGAGTATATCAAGGTGTTGTTTCCCGGATTGGATTTCTAACAGCATCTTCATTACTTCAGGTTCATTGGCATCAAAATGATCATGCACCCGGTTTTTGCATGCCTGAAGGGCTGCCTTGTAAATGGAGTCGTAACCTGTGCAGCGACATAAATTTCCGGCCAGAGTCATGGTAATATTCCTCTTTGTGATCTCGATATTAGATTTATACAGGGCAAACATCGTCATCACTATGCCTGGGGTACAAAATCCGCATTGACTTCCGTAATTATCAACCATGGCTTGCTGAACCGGATGCAATTTTATTTCACTGCCGTTACGCACAGCAAGATTTTCAACGGTGATCAATTGTTTTCCGTGAATGGCTGGAAGAAAAAGCAGACATGAGTCTACCGCACGATACTTCATCTGGTTATCTTCAATATCTCCGAGCACAACAGTGCAGGCACCACAATCTCCTTCGGCACAGCCTTCTTTGGTTCCCCTGTATCCCGGAAGCGAACGTAAGTAGTTGAGCACTGTTGTTGATGGGATAAAATCAACTTTGCTGAAATCGATACTGATAATACGGTTGTTTAATACAAACCTTAGGATACTCATAGTTTCAGTCTGTTTTTGGTATCAATAAGTTTCGCTACAATGCTGATGGCTATTTCGGCGGGTGTTTCGGCGTGAAACGGAATTCCAACAGGCATATCCACGAAGTCAAGTTGTTCTTCAGTAAGGGCATTTTCCTGCAGCAGTCTTTTTCTTGCTTCAGCTACCTTGCGTTTACTCCCGATCATTCCGATGTAGGCAAGTTGTTTTTTGGCAAGCCTTTCAAGCAGGTTTTCATCATATTCATGCTTTGGTGTGGTGATCACCACAAAGTCGCGGGCATCAAAACGAATCTCAGCAAGCGATTCAACGTAATCATTAACAATGCATTGAGCGTAATCACTTTCAAATTCATCAAATATACCAGAACGGTGATCAATAAAAATCACTTTAAAGCCAAAATCCCTGGCATATTTGCCCACTTCTCTTCCTACATGGCCCGCACCAAAAATATAAAGTTTCAGATCCGGATAAAATGGTTCAAAATAAATTTCCATTTTCCCTCCGCAAAGCATATGCAGGTCGTCTGCAAGCTGGTAGTTTTTCTTTCCTGCGTTGCCGGAAGCCAGCACTTGCAGGGCTTCTGCATGTGCCTGCATTTCGATTGAACCTCCGCCAACAGTTCCCAGGATGCTGCCATCGTCGAAAACGATCATGCGGGCGCCTTCTTTTCGTGGCGTCGATCCTTTGGCTTCGGTTACTATACAAAGTACAAAGTGCCTGCCCTGCTTTTGTATTTCCGGGAATTGTAACAGTATGTCTGTCATTAGTTCGATATTTGTAAGTATATTGGCAAAATTAGAAAAAAGTGACAGATAGAATAAAATGACAGTGAATTACTTTATTGTGTTATGTTTTGCCGCATCACGGGAAGGATTTTATGTTAACAGACTCTGTAAAGAGCAGTTGGCAACCAACACTGAATTGTTGACAAAGTTTACAAGACTCCATGATCGCCAAAGTTTCTTATAAGTCATCAAAATATTTTTAAAGCTTTGATTATCAGTATTAAATAAACATGCACAATCTAATAAAGTGGTAGAAAGGTTGTGTGATATTTCAGGATTCATACAATGTGAAAGCAGGAATAAGATTCCTTTTGAGATGGACCACCCTTGACATGCGTATTGCTATATGTGAGTTCACAGCTTATCATATGAATTTAGAAAAATGTCATAAAACAGCTTCTGTAAAGAGCTAAAAGAAACTTATCAATGTAGCGAACTTTGATAAACCAACACTGAAAAATCTATACATACATGGTT
This sequence comes from uncultured Bacteroidales bacterium, assembly GCA_964419945.1. Taxonomy (GTDB): domain Bacteria; phylum Bacteroidota; class Bacteroidia; order Bacteroidales; family JAAYJT01; genus JAAYJT01. The sequence continues at coordinate 11,356 of CAYQRU010000029.1, forward strand.
GTATTCAGCATAAAGTATAAATAATGCCTCTACATAAACTTTGTAAGTTATTATGAAACAATATTATATGTTATGTAGTGTCACTCTCTTATAAATGTTCGGCTGCTTTGAACCTTATCCTGGTTCTGAAAGCTCTGACGAAAATCATTTTACATTTGTAGTGTTTTTACATCAAATCAATCGCTATGTTTTCATTCAAACATGCTAATAAGTCAATAGAACTGATCGAGCGATTTTTAAATATTGTTGATCAGGGCTCATTGATCTTTAAAGAAGGAGTAAGAAATTACCTTCACAACAACAAAGATAATTTTCTGGATAATGTGAAAACTCTTTCCGGACTTGAAACAGAAGCTGATATTATAAAAAGGAAGATCGAAAATATTCTTTACACTCAATCCCTGATGCCTCAGCTTCGTGGAGATATTTTGAAATTGCTGGAAAGCATGGATAATATTCTCGACCTTGCCAAATCTAACCTTTATCAATTCGATGTTGAAGTTCCTTTTATTCCTTCTGATATCCATCAGGATATGATCAAGCTAACTGAGCTATCAGGTTCGGCGATAGAATCTGTAATACCGGCTGCCAAGGCTTATTTCCGGAATCCGGAAACCATTAAGGAAAGCTTGCATAGGGTGTATCTCTTTGAAAAAGAGGCTGACAAACTGGCTGATTCAATAAAACGCAAAGTATTCCACGATATGCCTAATCTGAAACTTAGTGAGAAATTTCATCTGCGATACTTCACTCTTCATATTGAGACTCTATCAGACGCCGCTCAAAAAGTAGCTGATTTACTTTCGATCATGGCAATTAAGCGGACTTTCTAAATAATTTCTTCCATTAATGCTGTTCATCATTTTCATATCAAGCGGTCTTTTTCTGGGTTGGTCATTGGGTGCAAATGATGCTGCCAATATATTTGGTACGGCTGTAGGTTCAAAAATGCTCAGCTTTAAGAAAGCTGCACTCATTGCAAGCATTTTTGTCATTCTGGGAGCAGTTATTCAGGGACACGGAGGTTCGGAAACATTAAACAAACTCGGTTCAGTGGATGCATTAGGAGGTGCATTTACTGTTTCGCTTTGTGCTGCATTTATTGTTTACCTGATGACCCGTCGCAGTTTGCCGGTTTCTACCAGCCAGGCTATTGTTGGCTCCATCATCGGATGGAGTTTTTTTACCGGCAATCCGACAGATTATAAGGTACTTGGTAAAATTATTGGTACCTGGATAAGTGGTCCGATCATAGGGATGTTGTTTGCTGCCGGGCTTGTTATGGTCATGCGCTGGTTTTTACGGAAGACAAAAATCCATGTCATTAAGCTCGATCACTATATCAGGATTGGATTGATCATAGTTGGTGCATTTGGTGCCTATAGTTTGGGTGCCAATAACATAGCTAATGTAATGGGAGTGTTTGTTGGATCTGCACCAGATGTAATTCTCGATTTTGGTATATTCTCTCTTGATGGTGTCCAAATACTATTTTTGCTTGGCGGACTTGCCATTGCTACTGGTATTTTTACATACAGTCGCGGAGTGATGGACAAAGTTGGCAATGGAATTCTTGCTTTAACTCCTGAAGCAGCAATTGTAGTGGTATTGGCTCACTCCCTGGTGCTATTCATTTTCTCATCACAAACACTTGCCAGTCTTTTTGCACATATGGGTTTACCTCCATTACCGATGGTTCCTGTATCCAGCACACAGGTTGTCATTGGCTCAGTACTGGGAATCGGTTTGGCAAAAGGAGTTCGTGAGATCAGGATCAAAGCTTTGTGGAGTGTTGCTCTGGGTTGGATCATCACACCACTGGCAGCGGGGTTGTTGACCTATATAGTACTGTTTTTCGCCCAAAATGTATTTAAGCTTCAAATCACTGCAAAACATGTCGCTGAATCCATTAATTATACTGAGAATGAAGTACTGCAGGAAACAGTACTTAGCATCAATATGGTTCTTCCCGGAATTTTTATTGTTACAACACTGGTAATTATCGTATTGGTGATGCTGTATTTTAATCAGCAAAAATTAAGGATGAAAGCCGAAAATGAGCTGCTGGCCGAACAAAACCATTCCTACACCTCCCAAAAAGCATTAAACCGGTTGGAGTTGAATATGATACAGATGGAGAATGAATTATTGAGCAGCAAGCTCGACGCGAAAAGGAGGGAGTTTATGAATGTAGCAATAAATATTACTGAGCAACGCTCATTTCTTGAAAGCATTGCCGGCAAAATCAGTAGTTTGTCTGACCTGGATGATTTGCAGGAAACCAAAGCAAAGCTAAATGATATATTAATGATGATTCGTCAGAAGATGTCATTTTCAGGTGAGACCAAAGAATTCTACACCCGTATCGAACAGGTGCACAAGGATTTCCAGACTAAACTGGAGGCTGCCCATCCTGACCTTACAGATCTTGATAAACGACTTGCAACTCTTTTACGGATCAATCTATCCAGCAAAGAAATCGCTTCGCTCATGAATATCGCACCAAAGAGTGTTGAAATTGCCAGATATCGTCTCCGGAAAAAGCTCAATCTTGGCCGGGGCGAAAATCTGAATCAGTTTCTTTCTGATCTTTGACACATATAAATTCTTTCAACCATGCAATTATAAAACTGCAATATAATTATCATGAAAATAAGCAATGACATATCAAATGGTTTCTTTTATTTATTAATCTAAAAATGTAGTATTTATGAACAAAAAGAGAATTTTTCTGGTCATCATGCTAAGTATCTTCAGCTATGCATTGATGGCGCAAACACGCGTTGTTACCGGGAAAGTAACTACTTCTTCAGGTAATGAACCACTCAGCGGAGTTACAATTCGCCTTAAAGGTGCTGTCACCCAAACCCTTACAAGGAGTGATGGTACTTTCAGTATCGAAGTGAATAAAAATTCAACCGATGTATTGGTGTTTTCACATCCTGATCATGACGAGATCGAGTTCTTTCTGAATGAAAGAATGGTAGCCGATATTCAAATGAACAGTAATGTGAGATATAATCAATATGGAGTGAAGGTCAACCGCACTCCTTTGCAGGTTGAAGAGCGCAATGGAATCCTGGTTTTCGAAAGCAAAGACAGTAAGCATCGGATATGGTATGATGCCCGCGTTCAGGTAGATGGTGCAATGTTTTTTGGTGAAACCTACAACCCGATCGGCAATGGAACAGCAATAAGAAGAGCACGTTTTGCAGTGAAAACCGAATTTGCAGAAAAATGGTATGCTGAAATTGACATGGACATTGCTAACTCACAACTTGAGCTAAAAGATGCTTATTTACAAAGACGTTTTGGTAAGCCTATCGAGCTCAGTGCAGGAAATTTCACAGAGACCATTTCTATGGAATCAACCACCACTTCGCGGTATCTTACTTTTATGGAAAGACCGATGGCCGTAAATACATTTGCCCCTTCGCGGCACATCGGTTTTATGGGATCTTTTAATTATAAATGGTTGCTCGCCATAGGAGGAGTGTATTTTCAGAAGGTTGACGACATTGAAGAAAGAACATTTTCATTGGATAACAACAAGGATTTTGGAGTGGATGAAGGATATTCATTTACTGGTAAACTTGTGTTCATGCCCTTGTATCATGATATGAACAGGGGTATACACCTGGGAGTTGCGGGTTCTTATCGTACACCAAAGACTGATGCTGAAGTTGCAGGAACTCTGCGCTACAGTACCAGATCGCTCACTTCGATTAACAGGAAAAAATATATTGACACTGATCTGATTGGGAAAATTGATTATTCAACCCTCGGAGGATTGGAACTTGCCGGTTATTATAAGAACCTTAGATTACAGGCTGAATATCTGATAAGTAGCGTTCACAGGATGGAAAATCTCGAAAAGTTGAATTTTGATGGGGGATATGTTTTTGGTAGCTGGTTGCTGTTTGGCGGAAAATATAATTATAACACAAGCGAAGGAGAATTTACCCAGGTTGGACGTGGAAAATCATGGGGAGATGTCGAACTTGCATTACGCTATGACTATCTGAGCTTGAATAGCGATATGGAAACCATTATGGGCGGAGCTGGAGAAGGATTAACATTTGGTCTGAACTATTATGCCAACAACAATGTAAAAATTATGCTGAATTACTCATTCCTTAACCACGACCGTTATGCCAGTGGCAAAAATAAATTATTTGTAGGCTACGATGCCAATGGCGAACTTACACGTAATCCTAAACTAGTGGTTGATGACAAAGGGAAGGCAGGTGATGACTATCATATGATCAGCATCAGGTTTGAAGTTGACTTTTAAAATTATTAACAATCAATAAAGTTTGAAAAATGAAAACAAAAAGTATCATTTTAATTTTTGCAGTCATTGGTCTGTTGTTGGATGGCTGTGTAAAGGATCAGATTTTTCAAGGTCCACCGACGATCATTGACATGACACTCACTCCACAGGTTCCATCAGAAAACCAGGCAGTCAATGTCAGCGTCAAAGTTACAGATATGAATGGAGTAAAATCTGTCACTTTGTATTATAAGGTGGATAATGGAGTTTTCCAGGCTGTACCGATGACAGGTAATAATAGTACATATACAGCTCAGATACCCGGGCAGGCTGCTGCTGCTACAGTGTCCTTTTATATTCAGGCTGAAAATGTTTCGGGAAAAATTACATATCACCCATCAGGTGCCCCTGCTACTACTGGTGCTTTTGTTGTAGGCGCACCATTGATTGTCATGAACGAAATCTATTCAAGGGGGGTACCCGAAGCTCCTGACTGGATAGAAATCTACAATGCGTCAGATGTTACGGTTGATATCAGCGGATATAAGATTTATGATATCGGTGGCCAGTCCGCAGCAAAACCAAAATTACCCATACCTGCGGGCACAACAATACCTGCCAGGGGATTTTATGTAATGGTGACTGATATAGGTGGGGATTCCGGTTTTGGTTTGTCTAGCGGAGGAGAAGAAGTGTGGCTTGAGAACACTAGCGGTAATGTTATTGATAATGTGATTTTTACTGCTATGGATGTTGCTCAGTCATATGGTCGCAATCCTGATGGCAGTCAAAACTGGGAATTGCTGAATACGATCACTCGTGGAACGCCAAATAGCGATGCACTTCCTGAACCGGTATTAAAACTCAATGAGATTTATAGTCAGGGTAATACTGAAGCACCTGATTGGATTGAAATTTATAACGCATCGAATTTTGAAGCCAATATCGAAGGGTACAAAATTTATGATGATGGAGGGCAGACCGGAAGTAAACCGAAAAAGGAAATTCCTGCCGGTGTAACTATTCCGGCTAAAGGTTTTTATGTGATTGTAGTGGATGATGGTAGTGGAAGTGGATTTGGTTTGTCAGGCAGCGGTGAACAGGTGTGGATTGAAAATGCTGCCGGAAATATTGTGGACGATGTAACATTTCCAGCGCTCGAAACTAACCAATCGTATGGCAGATACCCGGATGGAAATGATAACTGGCAGGTATTGTTTGTGGTGACAAAAGGGTCGGCTAATAACAATACCATCCCACCACCTCCTCCTGCTGCCAAAATGAACGAAGTTTTCTCCAGAGGAACAACTGAAGATCCCGACTGGATTGAAATCTATAATCCATCAGATGAGCAGATAGATATCAGTAGTTATAAAATCTATGACAGCGGGGGACAATCGGGTTCCAAACCAAAAAAAGAATTTGCTGCCGGAACAGTAGTTCCTGCAAAAGGATTTTTTGTGATTGTGGTGGATGATGGGAGTGCCGATGGTTTTGGTCTTTCAGGCGGGGGTGAAAAAGTGTGGTTCGAAAATTCCACAGGCTCTGTGATTGATTCTGTTGAATTTGCTGCCACTGAAGCAACCCAATCGTATGGCCGCTTTCCTGACGGATCGGAAAATTGGCAGGTGCTGAACACGATCACCAAAGGCACAACCAACAGCAATACAATGCCAATCGTTGTGCTTATGAATGAATTGTACTCACGTGGCACAACAGAAGACCCGGATTGGATTGAATTATATAACAATTCAATGACACCAGCCGATATCAGCGGATATAAGATTTACGACAGCGGTGGCAATGCCGGTACCAAACCTAAAAAAGAGATACCGGCAGGAACAATGATTCCAGCCAATGGTTTTTACGTGATTGTGGTTGACGATACCGAAGCCAGTGGATTTGGATTATCGAGCGGCGGTGAAAAAGTATGGTTCGAAAATGCATCGGGCACAGTCATAGATTCTGTTGAATTTGCTGCAATGGAATTGACACAATCCTACGGTCGGCTGCCCGATGGATCAGCAGACTGGCAGCTGCTTAACAGCATTACACGTGGCGCTCCCAACAGCAATAATGTACCGGTTATTATATTAATGAATGAAATTTTTTCCCGTGGTGTGACTGAAAATCCTGACTGGATTGAGATTTTCAATGGTTCTGTCATTGAAGTGGATATCAGTGGATTTAAAATTTACGATAGCGGAGGTAATGCCGGAACTAAACCCAAAAAGGAATTCCCCGCCGGATCAGTAATTCCGGCTGGTGGTTTCCTGGTGATTGTGGTTGATGATGCCGATCCAAGTGGTTTTGGTCTGTCGAGCAGTGGAGAACAGGTGTGGCTGGAGAATGCTTCCGGGGAAGTGATTGATACAATTTCATTTCCTGCTATGACTGAGGTCACCTATTCGTATGGTCGTAAACCGGACGGTTCAGATAATTTTTTCACCTTTACCGAAATTACCAGAGGTGGGTCGAATAACAATGCTGGTACATTGCCTTGATTCGTTTTCATAACTTACTGGCGGGATAGACCATACAGCAAGGACTATCCTGCCAGTTATAACAATATCGATTTTATTGAACATATTCCAAAATCATGTAACTACATAAATGTCAATATATGACGAAAGAAAAAATAGAAATTGGTCAAATTTCAAAACCACGCTTTGAGTTTCGTTCCTTCGGGCAACACTTCGATAAAGCACATTTCCGCATGGCCCGCTTTTCAGTGCCGGTTCCGGAAAAAGTATGGGAACGCCATTCGGATGAGATCTATATCATGTCAAGAACCAATGATATTAACAATACCAAGATACGCGACGGAAAGATGGACATCAAAACGTATGTGCAAACCATTGATGGTCTTGAGCAATGGAATCCCCTGATGAAAGGCGAGTTTCCAATGAAGGCCGAAGTACTGGGTAGCGATGTTTTCACAGCTTTCCAGGTAAAAATGCCTGAGTTTAAAAAAGAAATTTACACATTCGATGAATTCATGGAAATGATCCACAACCATCCGGATCTTCAGGCAGTGAGGGTGCATAAACAACGCCTTGGTTATATTGTAAATGATACCATTTGTGAATTCGGTGATGTTCTTATCAATGGCGCCAGGGTGGTTACCATCAACTCAGAATCAACTGAAGTGGAAGACATAAAGAAGACCATCAAAGACCTTCACCTCGAAGGTGTTGAGAATATTAATTACCTTCAGGCAATAAAACGGGTGATTGGGATGATAGACAAGAGGCTTGCAAATTGAAAGGAATTTATTGGATTTATAAGGTTTATTTGGTTTATGGTGGTTATTAATTTTTATTCTTTAAGTATTATGACCTTATGATAAAGCTGTTTTCATTTGAAAAACTTCAGGTTTAGCATGATTGCCGGGCGTTTGTCAGTAAGATTTATACACTTAAAGCAAAATTTCCGGAAGAGAAAAAATTCGACCTTGTCAGTCAGTTGCGTCGCGCAGGTATTTCGGTTATTTCTAATATTGCGTAAGGTTCTTCGAGAACAAGCCGCAAGGACAAAGCCAATTTTTATACTATCGCCTACTCAAGCCTGATGGGGTTGTCAGTCAGTGAATAATAAGCAATGATTTGAGCTATCTCAATGATAATGAATATGTTGCAATGCGTATTGAGATTTATACTATTTTCTCCAAAATAAATGCACTACACAGTGCCACCAGGAACAAACAATGGTAACCCATTAACATAAACTTTACTAACATATTAATCCAATAACCCCCCCATAAATTCCACAACTGCTGAACTCACAAACTTCATAAACACATAAACCTCATAAACAATATAAAAATGGCAAAGGAAATAGAACGTAAATTCAGAGTAAAAGGCGATTTCAAGCCTTTTTCAGAGAAACAAATCCGTATTACGCAAGGGTACCTTTCATCTGTTCCGGAACGGACGGTCAGGGTTCGCATCAAAGGCGATAAAGGATTTATTACCATTAAAGGCATCGGGAATGCTTCGGGTGCGAGCCGTTACGAATGGGAAAAAGAAATTCCGGTGGCTGAAGTGGAAGAACTCCTTAAAATTTGTGAACCTGGTGTGATTGACAAGACCCGGTATCTTGTACATGCAGGTAAACACACTTTTGAAGTGGATGAATTTTACGGTGAGAATCAAGGACTTATTGTTGCTGAAATTGAACTGTCCAACGAAAATGAGCATTTTGAAAAACCATCCTGGATTGGCGAAGAAGTCACAGGCGATGAGAAGTATTACAACTCTATGCTCATGAAAAAACCTTTTACCACCTGGTAATTAAGAGGTTTTGGCACCTGTCCGGATAGTCTGCTTCCGGTATGCAAATGCTGATATCGCAGTAATTACTATTAAACTCAAGAATAATGGCTGACAGTAAATCATTTACTGAAAACAACAACACATTTGATCTTCTCGACATGCAGAATTACCGCATCGAGAAATTGCCAAAACGTGATAAGACGCATTTTGAGAAATGGCTTGCAAGAATTGGCGGGCCTCTTGCTTTAATCGCATTTGTTTTCTTTGCTTACATTGTGCATGTTCCTTTTCTTCAGGACATTGATCCGGTAAGGATTGTATCTGAGGAAGCCCGTAAAGCATTTGAGAAGTTGGGATCAGAAGCCTTTACTCGAAGTAACGAGATGATGCTTGCCATTTTTGTGGCTTCCATCATACTTTGGATGACGGAAGCAATACCTAATTACCTGACCTCACTTTTACTGATTATATCGCTGGTTCTTTCCGGAGTATTACCGGAAAAGACTGCGTATGCCCAGTTAGGTCATCCTGTCATGTGGCTGAATATCATGTCGTTTGTGCTTGCAAGTATGCTCGTGGCAACAGGTGTTGCAAAAAGACTTGCATTATTATTCATTCTCAGGTTCGGGAAAAATGCCTCAACAATTTTCATTAGTTTCATCATTATAAACCTTGTTTTATCGGCGTTCATTTCAGCTACAACGGCCAAAGCCGCTATTTTGTTACCCATTTTTATGGTGATTGCTGCTATTTACGGGTCAAGGCAGGGAAAGGGGCACCATAATTTTGGCCGGAGTATCGTGCTGCAAAACCTTTTGAATATCAATATTGGCGCTGGTGCCTTTCTCACCGGCTCCGGCGCCAACCTTCTTGCAGCGGCCCTGATTGCTGGAGCCATTGGTAGCCAGGTTTATTTCAGTGATTGGATGATCGCTATGTTACCAATTATGGTTTGCCTGATGTTTGTTGGGTACCTTCTGGCAATGAAGGTATTTTTTCCTTTGTCGCCCGATGAACGGATTCCACAGATCAAAGGAGGCATGGAGCGGCTCAGGGAAGAATACGATAAACTCGGATCTCTAAAAACCGACGAAGTAAAAGCTATTGTGATCTTTTTACTGATCCTGGGTTTTTGGGCAACCGACCGTGTTCATGGCATCAGTGCCACAGCGGTGGCATTTGTCGGTGCCATCGTCGCACTCATTCCACGCTATGGCATCATTAAGTGGAACGAGGTGGATATTCCATGGCACCTGATGCTGTTCTCGGCAGGAGCCTACACACTTGGTTCTGGTTTTGATGTCACCGATTTCCCGTCACTTGCCGTTAATTCTTTTTTCGATCATCTGGGTATTGGTGATCAAACTCATTTTTGGGTTCTTTACCTGTTGCTTACCGGGGTTATGATTTTCAGTGCATTGTTGTTTCAGTCAAAAACCATGCGAGCCATGATTTTTATTCCCATTGCCATAGGTGTCGCAAACCGTTTTGGTTTTGATGTGATCAGTCTTGCATTACCGGTTGCATTTATGATAGAACATGTGTATGTGTTGCCTTTTAACAGTAAACCGGCAGCACTTTTATATGAAACTGACCAGTACAGCATAAGCGATACATTTCGTTTTGGATTCACTATTATGGTCATTGCCTGGATTCTGAATATTGTCGCAGGAGAAACATGGTTCCGTTTCCTTGGTATTACTCCGCACGGCGTTTTTGGAATTTAGTATTTTTGCAAAAATGCTTAAAGAGAGATTCATCATAAAATTATGATCGAAGAGGTAGTAAAAATACACGATAAATTCTCCATTGAGATCAAACTTGGATTCATAGCCAGGAAGAAGAAAGAGATCAGTGATTTTGCCTGCAATACCTGGATGTTTTTACCTAACAGCCTCGATATCAATCAGACAACATTCTCCAAAAGTGACTTTTACCGCATGATCAAGTCTAATATTCGGCTGATCACACCGGTTTTCCTGTTGCGTGATATTGCCGATGTCAGTACACCTCCATTCAAACTGCTGGAGCAATCATTTGTGCAGCTTGCTTCAGCACCCTCCCGTTCCAGGATTGCTGAATATGAATATCAGATCAAAATGTTTCTTTCTATCCTGAAAAGCACATTACGCGACGAGATCAATCACATTACAGGTAATACTATTCACGATGATATTGCTTTTCTCATCAATGCCTATACTCATAATGTTCATCGGATTACTGAAAATTACCGTGGTCTTCGGCGAATCATAAACGTTCCTACTATCACTAAGGATGTACTGAACTATTATTTGTTTGGCGATGAATTCATGAGTAATCTCATTGAACAGCATACATTTAAGCTTATCAGCGACCTTGAAAGAATACAATACAAAGATAAATCCTTGCTAAAGCAATTATTTTCACTGATTAACAATGAAATTTCCTACAAAAGGGAAAAGGGTTATCTGGTAGTTGACAAATACAGTTCGGATCAAAACCGTGAACTCATTTTCAGGTTGGGTTTGTTAAAGAAATATGCTGAAAACGAACTATTTCTTAATGCCGATAAAAAAAAGGATGGTGCAATTGCTGAACAGGTATATTATAGCCTGGCCGCAGGCCTTTCCATGATATTTGCTACTGCCATTGCTTTCTCATTCCAGCAACGCTATGGTAATCTTACTATGCCTTTTTTTGTTGCATTGGTTATCAGCTATATGCTGAAGGATCGTATTAAGGATTTGAGCCGCTATTACTTTGCTCATAAGCTTGGCAGCAGGCATTTTGATCAGAAAACTGAAATAACACTGAATGAAAATGATATTGGTTGGAGCAAGGAAGCGATGGATTTTATCTCGGAAACCAAAGTGCCGCGTGAAGTGATGCGCATACGCGACCGCTCAGCTATCCTTGAGGCCAACAACCGGAATAATATGGAAAAGATCATTCTGTACCGCAAACTCGTACGTTTAAACCGTGCTAATCTTGATCGCAGCAGCCAGTTTACAACGCTGGGCATGAATGAAATAATACGTATCAATTTTTCGGATTTTATTACAAAAATGGACGACCCTGTTGTTCCGTTGTTTGTTCCTGACGGTAACACAGCATATGAGATTGTCAAAGGAGAAAAAATATATTATATAAATTTAATCATGCAACTCAAAAGCGAAGAACAACTTCAGTACAGGCGTTACCGCATAGCTCTGAACCGTAAAGGTATCAGAGGAGTCGAAACTTTTGATAAAATTAATTCCTGAGATTTATGAGTATAAAAATGTGTGTTTTGATGGCTTCACTGTGTATTTCGATGGCAGTTTCAGGCCAATTGAAAAGAAAGAGCAATCTTGTTCGCGGGTCATACACTTCAATCGAAATGGATATTGATTTCAGAACAATAACATCGCTGCCGCTCTATATCATTGAAAGTTCGGGACTGGTAGTGAAAAATGACAATGAAATCTGGACTCATGAAGATTCCGGTAATGCCAATGAGCTCTATCGCTTTGATACTACCGGACATTTATGGAGGGTACTAAAGATTACAAATGCTACCAATATTGACTGGGAAGACCTTGCTGTTGATTCCCAGGGACGATTTTATATTTCTGACGCCGGTAACAACAATAACAACAGGACTAATCTTGTGATTTACCGGATTCCCAATCCCGACAGCATACCCATTAACTTTGTTTCTGCCGAAAAGATACAGTTTGCTTACGAAGATCAGATTCAATTTCCACCCCCGCGTGAATTGCGGCATTACGACATGGAAGCTATGGTCTGGCATGATGATTCACTGTTTTTGTTTACCAAAAACCGGACTAATCCTTTTAATGGTTATTGCAGGTTGTACAAATTGCCTGCAGAACCCGGGAACCACCCTGCAATACTCATTGATTCAGTGTATATCGGATCGAACGAACTGATTGGCCGGGTGACAGCGGCAGACATTCATCCTGCTTCAGGCGAACTGGTATTACTTACTTCAACTAAAATTGTCTCATTTAGCAGTTATCCAGGTAATAATTTCTTCCAGGGAACACGTATTGATTATAATTTTACCACCCTTCCCGGCCAGGTGGAAGGATTGGCATTTATAAGCCCGAATAAATTATATATGTCGTGCGAAGGGTATAACATCACTCCAGGTACGTTGTATGAGATCGTTTTCCCTACAACAGGTGAGCATCACATGAATACTGAATATCCTGTTTTTCAACTGTTTCCAAATCCTGCAAATAATTGCATTACCATCGAAAGCAGTATTCCTGATGACGGCCATATTATGATTTCCGATTTGTTTGGACATCATATTTATGGTTCAACACTTGGCAGAGGCAGAACCATCAGTGTGGCAGGATTCAGTGATGGCTGTTACATCATATCGCTCTTAAACCAGAATATTTTTTTGAGCCGGTATTGGATAAAACAGTGATAGAATTGGATGACATTAATTTTTTCAGACCATTGCCAGCAGTATTACATTGACTATGCTGAAGCATCAAACAGGCAGCTTTCGCTGAAATTATTTTCTTCTGGGTGCAAACCTCTTGTCTGATTTGTTGTTAAATTTTCTAAAAGTTTCAGAGATTGGCATTTAGTAATGCTTATTCATTTATTTTTGCCACATTAATCACAAATGTATCATTCTTATAATTATTTGGCTGTATGAGCTATATACGGTTTGATAAAGAACAACTGATCAACCTTGAATATTCCTTACCAAAAGAATTGCTTCGTTCAAACAGGGCAGGGTCTTATGCAAGCACAACGATAATCTATTGCAACACCCGTAAATATCATGGTTTGCTTATCACACCACAGCCTGGCCTTGATGACAACAACCATGTGCTGCTTTCCTCGTTCGATGAAACCATCATACAACATGATGCTGAGTTCAACCTGGCCATTCATAAGTTTGAGGGCGACTTTTTCAATCCCAAAGGCCATAAGTATATCCGTAATTTCGATACGGAACCTATTCCCAAACTCACATACAGGGTAGGAGGAGTAGTTTTAACCAAGGAAGTACTACTCGCAAGGAACGATGACCGTACCATCATCAAATACACACTTGTTGATGCTCATTCTCCAACTATCTTGAAGTTCCGACCTTTTCTTGCTTTTCGGAATATTCATGCACTGAGTAAGGCAAACATTGATGTTGACACCAGGTTTGAACCTCTACAGAATGGGATAAAGGTACGCATGTACACCGGATATACCCCATTGTACATGCAGTTTTCAAAGCATGTTCAGTACACCCATGTTCCAGACTGGTATTACAACTTTGAATATATACGTGAACGTATGCGTGGTTACGAATCGGTGGAGGATTTATACGTTCCGGGATTTTTTGAGGTAGGAATTAAGAAAGGAGAGAGCATATATTTTACCGCTGGTTTAAACGAAATCATACCTGCGCGACTGGGAAGATTGTTTACTGCAGAGGTCAGAACACGCATTCCCCGAAATAGTTTCACACATTGCCTTATTAACTCAGCCCAGCAGTTTATTGTAAGGCAGGGTGATAATGTACACCTGTTGGCTGGTTTCCCGTGGTTTGGAAGACGGGGTAGAGATACTTTTATTTCGCTCCCCGGCTTAACCTTGACGCAGGGTGATAGCAAAACTTTCAGGGATGTTACCGACACGATGATCTCTGAAATGAATGGCTGTCTTTTTCCCAATACCGGTTATGGCTCGAAGACGACATATAATTCTGTTGACGCTCCTTTATGGTTTTTCTGGGCACTTCAGCAATACGCTCATTATGTGGGAAATACCCTGCCGGTTTGGAAGAAGTATGGACCGGTTATGAAAGCAATCCTTGAGGGATACAGGAAAGGTACTGATTTCGGTATTCATCTAACTGACAAAGGATTATTGTTTGCAGGGGAAAGAGGTAATGCGGTTACATGGATGGATGCTTTTGTGAACGGCGAGCCGTTACTTCCACGTATCGGACTCGTTGTGGAAGTAAATGCACTATGGTATAATGCTGTTATGTTTACCCTGGAATGTGCCATACAGGCAGGTGATGATACTTTTGTGAGTGAATGGAAACCGCTTGCAGAAAAAGCTTCTTTTGCCTTTACGGAAACTTTCTGGGATTCAAGGAAAAAGTATCTTGCTGATTATGTGCATGATAATTATAAAGATTGGTCGGTGCGTCCCAATATGGTGATTGCTACTTCGCTCGAATATAGCCCATTAAATGAAGACATGCGGAAATCGGTATTGGATGTGGTAAAGTCGGAGTTGCTCACACGAAGGGGTTTGAGAACTTTATCACCGAAGGACACAAATTATCACAGTGTATATGCAGGTAATCAGGCAGCTCGCGACCGGGCTTGCTACCAGGGTACAGCCTGGCCATGGTTGCTTGGACATTTTGCAGAAGGTTATCTGAAAATACATGGTCAAAGTGGTGTTCATCTGATCGAAAAGGTATACAGGGAGCTCGAAGAAACAATTACCGAACATGCGATCGGATCAATTTCAGAATTGTTTGATGGAGATCCTCCCCATAAACCTGGCGGTGCTATTTCCATGGCATGGAGTGTCGCAGAAGTACTACGCATGAACCAGATGTTGAAAAATTTTAAATCAAATACCAGGGAAAAGGAGGGCAGGGTATGAAGGTCTTGATGTTTGGTTGGGAGTTTCCTCCTCATATTTCAGGCGGTTTAGGTACTGCCTGTTTTGGCCTGACCCGGGGATTGGCCAGGCATAATACCGAAATTTTGTTTGTTGTCCCAAAAGCTTACGGAGATGAAAGTCAGGAAGCTGTGAGGCTTCTGAATGCCAGCGATGTGGCTGTTGATGTAACTGACCAGGCTGTGCTGAATTTTTGGGAAAAGATCACCTATCTTGAAATAGGTTCGAACCTTATACCATATGTAGGTCCCGAAGAATTTGAAAAACTGGTTAGTGAGGAAAGTGGCAGAACCGAGACTAAATCGAACGTTCTTGCAGGTATGCGTTTCGAGTTCTCGGGAAAATACGGTTCAAACCTGATGGAGGAAGTTTCACGTTATGCTTTGGTGGGCGCTGTAATTGCATCAAAATACCAGTTCGATGTGATACATGCTCACGACTGGCTTACTTACGCTGCAGGCGTGGCAGCCAAACAGGCTACCGGAAAGCCGCTGGTAGTTCATATGCATGCCACAGAATTTGACCGGTCGGGAGAAAATATTAACGAGGATGTTTTCCGGATCGAACAAATGGGAATGCGCGAAGCTGATTATGTCGTTGCAGTAAGTAATCTTACGCGCAATATTGTCATTGAGCGATATGGAATCCAACCTCACAAAGTGATTACTGTGCATAATGCTGTTGAGCCTGCCGATAAATCGGATTGGAATAATGTTCATGCAGCAGTTCGTGAGAAGATTGTGACATTTCTTGGCCGCATCACCTATCAAAAGGGACCTGAATATTTTGTTGAGGCCGCACATAAAATCCTTCAGCGCGATCCCAATGTCAGATTTGTTATGGCAGGTTCAGGCGATTTACTGAACAAAATGATCCAGCAGGTTGCACGACGCAGATTGGGTAGCAGATTTCATTTTACAGGTTTTCTGAAGGGTGAAAATGTAGACCGGATGTATGCCATGAGCGATGTATATGTAATGCCTTCAGTGTCGGAACCATTTGGCATTGCACCACTGGAAGCCATCCGCACCAATGTTCCTGTAGTAATCAGCAAGCAGTCAGGTGTTTCCGAAATTTTGGTTCATGCTCTGAAAGTGGATTTCTGGGATACCGAAGCATTGGCCGATAGTATTTATGCATTATTGAATTATAAAGGATTAAACAAGATGTTTCACCGCTATGGGCGTGCTGAGGTAGATAATTTGAAATGGGAAAATGCTGCCCTTAAGGTGATTGATATATATAACAAAGCGGTATGCAAATTTGATGTATAACAATGTGAATTATCAGGTAAAGATTTCCCGGCCAATTAACGTAACTCAGATGAAACAATGAGTGATGAATCAAATTATTATTGATCTGACATAAGTCCGTGAAAATAGTTTCTTCACATTTTATTTTTGATTTGTTTATTATATTACAGATTTGAATTCTTTTAAATGAACTTTAAATTTTTAGCTTTTATCTTTAATCTTTACACAGTATCTTAATAAATAATAACCATCTGACTATATGAGCGCAATTTGTCTTTATTTTCATGTGCATCAGCCTTTCAGGCTCCGGACTTACCGGTTTTTCGATATTGGTGATAACCATTATTATTACGATGAGTTCCAGAACCGTTCTATTATCAAAAGGATTGCAACCCGTTGCTATCTGCCGGCCAATCAGGTAATGCTTGAGTTGATTGAAAGACATGGAAAACAGTTTAAGGTAAGTTTTAGCCTTTCAGGAAATGCGATTGATCAGTTGCTAAAATATGCTCCGGAGGTAATTGAAAGCTTTAAAGCACTTGCCCGCACAGGTAGTGTGGAGTTTCTGGCGGAAACTTATGCGCATAGCCTCGCTTCATTGCGCTCTCCTGAAGAATTTGCCCGACAGGTGAAACTACATAGCGAAAAGATTGAACAATTATTTGGTGTGAAACCATCAGCATTCCGTAACACCGAATTGATATATTCTGATGAAATCGGAGCTATGGTAGCTGATCTTGGCTACAATGTTATGCTTACCGAAGGCGCCAAACATGTGCTTGGTTGGAAAAGCCCCAATTTCATGTATTGTAATGCCATAAATCCGAAACTAAAGGTACTTATGCGGAATTTCCAGTTAAGTGATGATATTGCTTTTCGATTTTCAAATAAAGGTTGGTCGGAGTGGCCGCTGACTGCCGATAAGTTTGCCGGATGGATAAACGCATTAGATCCCAAACATGAGGTTATAAATCTTTTCATGGATTATGAGACTTTTGGAGAACATCAATGGGCTGATACAGGTATTTTTGATTTTATGCGCTCACTTCCAACTACGGTTTTGAAAAAAACGAAATACCGGTTTCACACACCCACAGAACTTGCTCAGAAATTGCATCCTGTTTCGCCGGTGAAAGTACCTTATCCGATTTCATGGGCAGATGCTGAGCGCGACCTGACAGCATGGCTTGGAAACGACCTTCAGGACGATGCTTTCGACAGCCTTTATTCGACAGCGCAAAAGGTCATGCAATGCAATGATCCTGAACTGTTGCGCGACTGGAATTACCTGCAGACCAGCGACCATTTCTATTACATGTGTACAAAATGGTTCTCCGATGGAGAAGTGCATAAATATTTCAACCCATATCCCACACCTTACGAAGCTTACATTAATTATATGAATGTGCTGTCAGATTTTATGCTAAGGGTAGAAGAGTCGTGTAGAATACAAGGCGATCATCAGGCTTTACCTTTCGTGACGCCAAAGCCTGAAATGAAACATATATCAAAGGGAACAGAAGCTAAAAAATCAAATACTCCAAAGAAAAAGACAGCAAAAAAGACAACTGTAAAAAGTACAGGAAAGAAAAAATAGAACCTTTATCCTGCTGCTGATTGTGGCGCATCTTCGGGTGTCTTACAATGTGTTCGTATGAAGCTGATTTTTGTATTTTTGCAAACCGAAAATTCTATCTGAGGATAGACCAGGTCCGGTAGCTCAGTTGGATAGAGCAGCAGCCTTCTAAGCTGCGGGTCGTGGGTTCGAATCCCGCCCGGATCACTGTAAGTAATTGAATAACAGTATTTTGAATAAGCAAAACCTGGATGAGGACACCTTCCTCTTGTTATTAAATGCTTCCACTCCTCACCTTTTCAACAACTCTTATATGAAAAAATTAATTTTGCCTACGGCGTTGGTTATTTATTTTTCCCTGCAGGCGTTATCACAGAAAGCACCTCAACGTGTCGAGCCTCCTTTTTGGTGGTCGGAAATGATTCACAGCGAATTGCAAATAATGGTTTATGAGCCCGGAATCAGTGCTACCCATGTTCATATCAGTCATCCGGGGGTCATTGTTAAGGAAGTGGTCTCGGTAACGAGTCCCAATTACCTGTTTATTGATCTCGATATTTCGCAAGCCTCCTCCGGTACATTCCGGATCGAATTTCTTTCCGGCTCCAGGGTTCAGTACATATATCCTTTTGAACTCAGGGAGAGAGAAACCAAATCACGTAACCGTAAAAGTTTTGATGCTTCCGATGCCATCTATCTGTTGATGCCCGACAGGTTTTCGAACAGCGATACTACCAATGACAACATGCCAGGTGCGCTTGAACTGGCTGACCGATCAAACCTTGATGGCAGGCTTGGAGGTGATATACAGGGAATTATTAATCATCTTGATTATATCAGGGAATTAGGCTTCACTGCCGTATGGATCAACCCATTGCTCGAAAACAACCAGCCAAAATATTCATATCACGGCTATGCCATCACTGATTTTTATAAAATTGATCCACGGTTTGGCTCGAACGAAGATTACCTGCGATTGGTCCAGTCTGCTGAGAAAAAAGGCCTGAAGATTATCAAAGATATGATTTTCAATCATTGCGGGCATAAACACTGGTGGATGAATGATTTGCCCGAAGCTGACTGGCTCAACCAGTGGCCCGAATACACACGCACTTCATACCGGATGGGAAGTATCGTTGATCCGCATTATGCTGAGTCGGATTATAATATCATGGTCAAAGGATGGTTTGATATAAATATGCCTGACCTGAACCAAAATAATCGTTTGCTCTCAACTTACCTGATTCAGAACAGTGTATGGTGGATAGAGTATGCCGGCATTCATGGTATCCGGATTGATACTCAGCCTTTTGCTGAACGTGACTTTATGTCCGCATGGGGTCGCTACATCGCGGAAGAATATCCTTTTTTCAGGTCGGTTGGCGAGGCCTGGATGGGAATTCCTGCCATGGTTAGTTATTACCAGGGAGGTAAGGTGAATCATGACGGCTATGATTCCCATATTCCGAGCCTTTTTGATTTTCCGCTCTACGATGCCATCCGTGAGGCTTTCAACGAAAAACCTGCCTGGAATGCCGGACTTCTGAGACTTTACAATATGCTTACCCAGGATTATCTGTATGCAGATCCATCCAACCTCGTGGTATTTCCAGATAACCATGACATTTCACGCATCTTTGCAAGCATCGGTGAAGATGTGGATAAAATGAAGATGTTGCTGACATTCATTTTTACTACACGCGGCATACCCATGATGTATTATGGAACCGAGTTGCTGATGACAGGTCATGAACACCAGGGACATGGCGGAATACGCATGCCTTTCCCGGGAGGCTGGCCTGGCGATACCATCAATGCTTTCACGGCCAGGGGAAGAACCAATGAGCAAAACAGAATTGTAAACCATATCCGTACCTTGCTCGAATTCAGAAAGGTAAATCCTTCACTGCATTATGGACAAATGAAACAATTCATCCCACAGGATAATATTTATGTGTATTTCAGGTATGCCGATATGTCAACAGTCATGGTGCTGATAAACAGCAATGAGGAAAACAAAACGCTTAACACAGGAAGATTTGCGGAAGCGACCAAAGGCTATGCAGTCGGAATTGAGTTGTTCACAGGCAAAGAACTCAAATTTGGAGAGAACTGGGATATTCCTGCCAAAACTTCAATGGTGCTGAAATTGAAATAGCATATTGATAACTGATGTTTCCAGAGAACCGGAATTATACTCGATCAGGCATTGGCTTCCTGCATGCCAGAACCAAATAACAGATTCATTTGCCTGTTTCGGTAACTGAAGATCTTCTTCAGTTGCTCTTTGACCATCCAACCTGCAATCCATCTTCCAATGATTCCAAAAGGAAGTTTATATGAAACGATATCAGTAATTACGGTTCCACCGGGAGTTTCGCTGATATTATGCTGATGATGCCAAAACCGGTAGGGACCAAAGCGCTGTTCATCAATAAAGAAACTTTTTTCTTTTACCTGTGTGATTTCAGTTATCCATGAGGCATTGAAAAATGGCAGAGGTCTAACATTGTAAGTAATAATCTGACCCGGATACATCTTTTCTCCTTCGAGCGTAGAACGGAAAGTAATCCTGAAATCCATTTCCGGAGGGGTAATCCTGGAAAGATTTTCCGGAAGGGATATAAAATCCCAAATGGTTTGAATATCAGTATTCACTTCAATACGACTAATAAGCGTAAATAATCCTGATTGATAACTTAATTGTAACATATTTAGAGAGATTAAGGATTTGACATTCCAAAGATCAGGATATATGTCTTCATAATTCTTTCCACAAAACACAATAAGATTGAGTTTGTTAAAATATTACATAATAATGATAAGCAAAAAAGCCGGCTTACACAACCGGCTTCTATTTATGCATTTAAAAACGTTATCAAAAACTTAAATCAACTCCAAGTGCAACTACAAACGCCTTCCGGTTGTAAGTTTCATTAAAGGTTCCAAAATCTCTTAAATCTTCAATGTAGCTGGTATTCATGATACCAAGGTCTACTCCGACTTTTTCAGTAAAGTTGTAACGAAGACCTCCTCCAATGCTGTTGGTGGAAAGGCTATGGCTCAGATCGGTCTGATAGATTTCCATCACACCCGTTTGGGTTCTCAGATACCCTGCACTGATGAGTAATTTCCTGGTAATGGCATATTCCAGCCCAAATCCATATTCCATAAAATCCTCATCCATCAGTTCGGAGTTATCCACAAACTTGTTGTCTATCTGTTTTCCATAGCGAACCTTACGGTCATAATATTGATGAAGTCCGGCATGGAGTGTTAATTTCTCAAAAGGTGCATATTGAAGACCGATTGAAAGCATTCCGGGCATATCGCTTGGAACTTTGAGTTTATCCGGATAAAGCCCCACATCATCTTTCTTGGTTTCATTTTCAACATCTATTTCCACCATGAATTCATATTTTACCGACATGTTGAAATTTTCGGTAAATTGCAGGTTCATCCCTATAACAGGCACCAGACCTGATCCTTTCTGGGTAGCATCCACTTCCATATCTCTGGTAGCGAGCGAGTTATTGGACATGGTTTGAGCATTGCCGGCATAAGTAGCTGATGCCCCAAGGTAAAATTGCTGGGCCTGAGCAATGGTCATATTTGCAGGGTTTCCACCAAGTTGTGTGATTCCTGCCTGGAGTGATGCTACCTGTTCGGCAGTTAGTCCAACAGAAGTACCGTTAGCCAATAAAAACCCACCGCCACCACCTGAAATAATTTGCTGGAGGCTGTTTCCTGTATTGGCAAGAAAAGTTGAAACACCTGTAAGGTAATTAGAAAAATCGCTGAAGAAAGTCGTGGCGGGAACCATCACTCCTGTATAACCAGCACCAGCAGCAGGGTAGTTTGGATTAATTTTAATATTTCGGAGATATCCGACGTAAGAATTTGAGATGGTTACATACCTTAATCCAGCGCTCAACGATATTTCATCCCTTATTTTGTAGGCAATCCCTCCCTGAAATCCAAAGTAGACTGATTTTCCTTCAAATTCAGTATCAAAACTGTATTGCGTAGTAGGTATTCCTGCTGCTGACAATGAAGCAGGAATTCTGGAAGGTGACATTTCGAAGGACGGTAATCCGTCTTCAAACAATGCTCCACCACCGCCACCAATAGGGTTAAATCCAAAGGAAAGGGCGAGTCTGTTTTTTTTGTATACAGCATATACTGACGGAAAAACTGGTGCCAGCACAGTTCCTTCGAACTCACTGCGGTTCATGCCCGGGAAACTACTTTTGATATTCCGGTTTTGCGTAATGTACTGGTTGCTGAGCGACAGATGGAAACCATCATTCAGCCGGAACAGGCCTGCCGGATTATAATAAACGGCATCAATGCCATAGGCAGCATCGCGGACCGGGATCCTGATGAAAGATGCGCTTTGGTTGGTGTTGTGGACGATAC
>CAYQRU010000030.1:0-33052 GCA_964419945.1 uncultured Bacteroidales bacterium
TCACTGGTTTTGGTTGAAATTAACCTTCCCTGCATATCTTTGTATTCGATAGTGGGTACGTTGTTTTCATTGGTAAAAGTGGTTTTACAAAGTGTGCGTTTCTGATAATATGAATTTCAAAACTCCTGACCACGATCAGGTACATCAAACATCAGACCTCGAAAAGTTCCGGATCAGCTGGGTACAGATAAACTTTGCGGCGTGGCCATCGCCAAACAAAGGAGGAAAATTTTGGGGTGGGTTCGCAACAAAATTTTGAAACGCATTGAAGATTTCTTCCTGGTCAGCATCGGATAGAATTGCACAGCCGCTCTCAACGATCTCAATCCATTCAGTCTCCCGGCGCAGGATCACCGAAGGTTTCCTGAAAAAATACGCTTCCTTTTGTACTCCGCCGGAATCAGTAATGATTATGGAAGCGGCTTCTTCAAGTGCAGTCATTTCAAGAAATGAAACAGCGGGGATCAGGCGAATTCTTTCATGCTGTGTAATCTGGTTTCTGAGGGTCACATCAGGTAGTTGATGAATGATTTTTGAGGTACGTGGATGCAGAGGAACAACGATAATGACGTTTTCCTGGCTGGCTATCCTGACAAGTGCTCTTACTATGCTTTCAAACCTTTGCGAAATATCCGTGTTGACAGGGCGGTGAATCGTCACAAGCACAAAATTCCTGCTTTCAAGATCAAGTTGCCGGAGAATTCGGGTTTGTTCTCTGGCAATTTGTGAGAAAAAGAGGGTGTTGTCGTACATTATGTCTCCACTGTGGAAGACACCGGGATGATCGGCCGTATATGGCGGCTGATTCCCGGGATTGAATCCCTCCCTGATCAGGTTATTGATACCAGCTTTTGTTGGAGAAAATAATAGCGTTGAACAATGGTCGCAAACAATACGGTTGATTTCTTCGGGCATTGTTTTATTAAAAGATCGCAACCCAGCCTCAATGTGCACAACAGGAACATGCAGTTTTGATGCAGCCACTGCTCCGGCAAGGGTTGAATTTGTATCGCCATACAAAACCACACAAGCTGGTTTTTCTGCCAGTATTACTTTTTCGGCACCTTCAATCATCTGCGCGGTTTGAATTCCATGAGATGCCGAACCTACCTGAAGATTATAATCAGGTTGGGGAATCAGCATCTCTTCAAAAAAAATTTCCGACATGTTATCGTCATAATGCTGACCGGTATGCAATATTATTTCTTTGATCCATTCGCCGAACGAATTCCGGATAGCGCGGTTTAATGCTGCCGCCTTGATGATTTGAGGACGTGCCCCGATAATAGTCAGAATTTTCAGCATATGTAACTTTTTACTGAATTATAATCTGTGGCATCTGTGCATCTGATTTTTTTCAAGCAAGCTATTTCGCAACACCTTTCATAAGCAGAAAAAATTAGGTCGTCAACGCTGAAGGAGCAAATTTTTTTATTTGATCTCCTGGAAAACTACAATATTCCTTCGTCTGCAAAACTATAATAATCATTCTCGCCGGCGACGATGTGGTCAATAATTCTGATATCGAACACTTCGCCCGCCTGTTTTAGTTTTTTGGTCAGCCTGATATCTTCGTCACTTGGATGCAGGTTTCCTGATGGATGATTATGAGCCAGGATGATATAACTGGCATTGTGTTCCAAGGCCAGTTTGAATATTCGTTTCGGATCTGCTACTGTGCCTGCAATGCCCCCTTCACTGATGCATTCTTTGCGGATGAGTTTATTTGCACGATTTAGGAGCAATACCCAAAATTGCTCGTAATTGCTGTCGCCGGTAAGGCTTTGAACTATTTCATAAGCATCTCGGCTTGTTTTGATTCCGGGCTTTTGCAGTGGTTCTGCTGCTCTTCTGCGGCGGCCGAGTTCCAGAGCTGCCACAATTGACAAGGCCTTTGCTTCGCCAATTCCCTTGAATTTCGACAGACTTTTTACATCCGATTTTGAAAGCTCTACCAGGTTATCGTCCACCGATTTAAGAATACGCTTACACAGATCAACCGCCGATTCTTCGTTGTTTCCCGAACCGATCAGTATGGCCAGCAACTCGGCATCGCTCAATGCCATTTTCCCTTTGAGAAGAAGTTTTTCACGTGGGCGTTCATCTTCGGCCCAGAAGCGAATGGATGTTTTTTTTTCGTAATTATCCATGATGGTTATTGATTACAAGTAAAAAAGGGTCTTTATGTTTCCATAAAGACCCCCCCAAACAAACCATGGAAAAAGAATTACTTATAGAGTATTCACCTTCCTGGTCAACTTTGACTTAAGGTTGGCAGCTTTATTCTTGTGAATTACCCTCCTTTTCGACATTTTATCAATCATTGATACCATGCCGGGAAGTTTGGTTGCTGCTTCCTGTTTGTCCGTCAATAAACGGAATGACTTAATGGCATTACGCATGGTTCTGGCGTGATACCTGTTAAAAAGTCTTTTTCTCTCGCTTGCCCTGATTCTTTTGAGGGCTGATTTATGATTTGCCATCGTTATACAATCTGTTTAGGTAGCCCGTAGGGGAATCGAACCCCTGTTACCAGGATGAAAACCTGGCGTCCTGACCCCTAGACGAACGGGCCGTTCTGTTTTGGGAGTGCAAAAGTAGTACTTTTTTTAAACCCGCAAGCATTTGCCTTGTTTTTTTTATTCAAAGGTCAGAGAGAGTGTAAATATCTTACTGCGCAGCTGATCAATGCCTTCAGTATAAATATTGTCTTCTTTCTTGATCAGATTGGTAAGGCCATAGGACATTCTGATCTCGGTTCCAAGCTTGAAATATTCATTGTAAAAATCAAAACCAACACCAATGTCCAGGTAAATATCGTTACGGTTTAATTTGACTATCTGACCACCATCTGTTTTCTCTTTCCGGCGGGCATCCGATATCAAATCAATGGAATATTTCGGGCCTCCGATCAGATAGCTTCTGATATTGTTTAATCGTTTTGACTTGTATTTGATATACAATGGAAACTCTACAAAAGTTGATTGAATGGGTTTGCGCTTTTCAACCCGGCTTTGTATTTCATTGTAGAATGTATTGGTGATATAAGTTAAATCGCGTTCACCAAATGAAAGCGAGGGGATAAACCTGAGATCGAAATATTGCCCAAGCCTCAGATTTGAAACGATACCAATAGTAAAACCCCAGTTTGAATTTGATTCCACAGATAGCAGATATGCTGAATCGGCTGGCCGTATGTCGTCAATGGCTTTACCGGAATACATTGCACCAGGATAAAAAGGCATGTGATTGATCGTAAACAGCATTTGGTTCAATCCCAGGGTGAAACCAAAATTATAAGGATTATAATCGTAATGAACCAGATTAAGTGGTCTGCGATTTTGTGCCTGCATGTCTGGAATCACTATAACCGAACTAAATAAAAAAAGTAAAATGAGGTGCTTTTTCAGAATCATTTCCTTCTGGTGGGTGGTAAATCATAAACGGCAGCCCGCTGATTTTATTTTCAGGGATTTTTAGCTGTATAGATGCTTGCAATACCAAAAGTAAGGGGATAATTCTGCGCATCAATGAAACCAGCACACATAAGTTCTCCGGTAAAAGCGTCTCCGTGCGGAAATGCCTCAACAGATTCAGGAAGATAGGTATATGCATCTGAACTGCTTGATATCCAGCGCCCCAGGCGTGGAAGCAGAAACCGGAAATAAAATTTATACAATTGCTTCACCGGGAAATGCACGGGCATAGTAAATTCCAGCACAGCTATGTTTCCCCCTGGTCGCAACACCCTTTTGATTTCCAGCAGTCCCTTTTGAAGGTTCTCAAAATTCCTTACCCCGAAAGCTACTGTCACCAGGTCAAAAGAACGATCACTGAAAGGTAATTTTTCAGCATCGCTTTGCTTTAACATGATTATCTGATCCAATCCGCGTTTTTTCAGTTTGACCTGACCACATTCAAGCATTTTCTCCGAGATGTCCACTCCGGTGATTTTCAATGGCTTTAGTTTCGATAGTTCAATAGCCAGATCGGCTGTTCCGGTGGCTACATCCAAAATATACCTGGGTTTTGTCTTGCCGGCAATTTTAACAAGCCGTTTTCGCCAGAGGCGGTCAATTCCCAATGAAAGAAAATGATTGAGAAAATCGTACCGGTGGGCGATGCTGTTAAACATGCCCCTTATTTTCTCTTTCTGTTTTTCCGGAATCTGTTTGTTGTTTTTTGTTTTAATCATTCATTGTCATCATTTGCCAGGGCTTTGGCTTCGCGTAACAGGCGATGCTTATTAACGGGAACCACACCTACTTGTTCACATACAATACCTCCGGCCAGGTTCGAAAGAAAAGCAGTGGTTTGAACATCGCCGCCCAGGGCAAGACAGAGTGCGGCCACACTGATCACAGTATCGCCCGCACCCGATACATCAGAAATGGTTCTTACATGTGCTGCCTGCGAAAAGAAATATCGTTGTCCGTCTTTACGGTATCCTATTACCAATCCTTTATCACTGAGGGTTACCATAATCATTTCGTGCAACTGCCTGTCCTGAAGCATTGCAATACTATCATACAAGGCGTTTTGATCAAAAATTGAAAAATCAGTTTTTAATCCTTCTTTTAATTCTTTGAGATTGGGTTTGAAAAGTTTCACACCCCGGTAGGTTTCAAAGTTTTTCTTTTTGGGATCAACAACAACCGGGATTAGCTTTTCACCAGCCTGCACAGTAACACTTTCAATGATTCTTTTTGTCAACACTCCTTTATTATAGTCCTGGAAAATAATCACGTGTATTTCTTGTTGTTTCAGGGTCAGTGTGATTTTTTCCAACAGTAAATTTTCCTCTTCGTGTGACAGGTCCGCTACAATTTCCTCATCCACCCTGAGCATTTGGTTTTTGTTACCTATGATCCGGAATTTGGTAGTAGTGATACGGTCATTACTTTGGATAATTCCTTCTGTGCTCATGTCTTCCGACGTGAGCAACCCAAGAAATTCATGACCTTTCATGTCGTTGCCAATAACTGAAAAGAGTAAGGGAGCAGCACCCATCGTCTTAACATTCAAAGCCACATTGGCCGCACCTCCAAGCATGTTGACGCGCCGGGTAAGTGCAACAATGGGAACCGGAGCTTCCGGTGAAATTCTCTCAACATTGCCATACAGGTAAGCATCAACCATCACATCGCCTATCACCATGGCACGAACATCGGTGAACCTGTCGAATAATAAATCTAATTTTGTATGAGATACCAAGTTTTGAAAAATTGTAGTGCTGTAATTACTGAATGTGAAAATTAATCCCTTTACCTCAGGTTTTCCAGCGCCTTGCGAATACGGCCAATAGCTTCGGTCAGTAAAGATTCAGAAGTAGCATATGAAATCCTGATGCAATTCTGATTTCCAAAAGCCGATCCGGCCACCAACGCAACATGAGCTTCATTCAATAAATAATCGCACAGATGATCACTGTTTTCAATCTTATGTGCGCCAAAACTCCTGCCGAAATAAGCACTAACATTGGGAAAAACATAGAAGGCTCCCTGTGGAATGTTAACGATAATTTCTGGTATCTGGCGAAGAAGATCCAAAACAAGGTCGCGTCGTTTCAGGAAAGCATGCTGCATGTTGAGAAGGTCTTTCGATTCTTTCGGATCAACAAGCAAGGCAGCAAGTGAGGCACGTTGAGAAATTGTGCAGATACCTGAAGTAACCTGCCCCTGCAATTTGTCGCAGGCCTGGGCAATTGGCTGTGCGGCAGCAATATAACCCAAACGCCAGCCGGTCATACTGAAACCCTTTGAAACGCCGTTGATGACAATTACCTGATCTTTGATATCAGCAAAATAAGCTATGCTCTCATGCCTGCTACAAAAATTGATATGCTCATAAATTTCATCAGAAATCACATGTAAGCGTGGATAACGCTTCATCACCGTGGCAAGGGCCTTTAATTCATTGCTGGTGTATACTGAACCGGAGGGATTGCATGGACTACTGTAAATCATGAGTTTAGTACGTGGAGTAATAGCTGCTTCTAACTGTTCGGGTGTAATTTTGAAATCCTGCCCGATTGGCGCAGGAATAAAAATAGCTACTCCATCGGCAAGTTTTACCAATTCCTTGTATGAAACCCAGTAGGGAACCGGGATCAGAACCTCATCGCCCGGGTCAACCAATGAAAGAATTACATTGGCAATGGAATGTTTAGCACCCGCTGAAACTACAACTTGTTCGGGTAAATAATCAAGGTCGTTATCGCGTTTCAGTTTTTTGCATATGGCCTCGCGAAGTTCAGGATAGCCCGGCACTGGAGGATAATGGGTAAAGTTTTGATCAATGGCCTCTTTTCCCGCTTGTTTGATGAATTCCGGTGTATCAAAGTCAGGTTCACCGATGCTAAGGTTAATCACCTGATGCCCTTTTGCTTTTAGTTCCCTGCATTTTCTTGACATAGCAAGAGTTTCCGATTCAGCAAGATTTTGAATTCGTTGGGATATCCAGTTCATTTCTGCAGTATTGATGAGTTTTAAAAGGCAAAGATACATGAAGATTTCGATTGACAATCTTGTATCATGATGAATGTAAAGAAAATATATTCCACGAATATCAATTCAATGACACTGATCTTATAAATCAATAATTTCATTTTACTGATTATCATTTTGCCGCCATGGTTTATCCCGGCTTTCGATAAATCTGGTGAAGGTGAAATGCAAACCATGATGCAATACATCGTGCAGACCCTTTTGGTAATGAACCTGAAGAATTATATCAGGCCAGTGAAAAGCGTATTTTAATCTTACCACTACCGGATCATCGCGCATTCCAATATAACCTGAATATCCTCCTGCTTCCGCAGAAAATGCATGCCGTTTACTTTTGATTTCTGAACCCACGCCATATAAAAAAGCATCGTTTTGCCTGCTCTTTGCGTCGGTCATTTGCCATGCATAAAATCCAATAATTCCGTAAAATCTTAATTCACAGCAACTTTTTCCGGAATATTTAATAACAGTTTTACCTGCAGCGAGATCAAAAAAATAACCCGGTGAGTCGCTGTAACGGGCATCTTCAAAGTGATTTCCAGAAGCTGTCCGTAGGTTAATCCTGAGTAAAACATCGGGAAACCGGCGATTACTGACAATCATCAGGTAAGTCGCAAAATTAAGATCGCCAACGGCCAAACCTTCCACATGCCTGTTACGCGTGCGACGTTCATCTCGTAAAAGTGTATCAGTAATATAATATTCCAGCAAAGTCTGTGTGATCCCGACAGCCGCTTTGCCTCCGGCCAAAGGATAAAAAAATCTGTAGGTTCCGTCAACCACAAACTCTCCCGGTTGAATAAAAAAACCGGTTCCCGGTTCCAAAAACATCCTTTTTTCAAGAGTCGCGTTATGGATGTCCGGAACCGGCAGGGCATTCGGACCAAGATAACCCGGAGAGCTGATAATATAACGCGACCAGTGAGTTATACCATCCCAGTTATGTTTTTCGTTCCACCACATGAAATTTTGCTGAGCACGAACAGCACCTGGATTTGACAATCCTGCCAGCATAATGGAAATGAGCAGTACCGTCCTGGGGGCACTTTTGGTTATTGACATCATCATTTTCCGAAAGTCAATTGTATGATATATTTTATTGTTGATATGACAGCCCTGAATCATTGAATCAGCATATCATTTTCAACAGCCATATTCCAACCACCAGTTGATTTTCCATTTTAACAATTTCATCTTCCTGTGCCCTGACATACCCTGAAAACAGAGCTTGTTTCTCGGGAAAACTGATTATCAGCTCATTGGCTCTTTTAATGATGTGCTGTTGCGTATAGTTATTTGACACAGCAAGTTCCTCAGCCGGAATTATCAGTTCCGCAACCGGGGTAAATCCGTTCTCCTGAATCTGGGCATAAAACTCTGAGCGTGAAATTGCCCTGGAATAATCGGGTAAGGTTCCATCTTCTTTGAATCCATCATCAATGATCACAAAACCTCCTGATTTAAGTGCTGGTGAAACGGCGCGCAGTGTGTCTCCCATAAAACCAAAAACCGGCCCTATGGCACCGAGGATAATTATATCAAATCCTTTGTAATGATTTATTTCACCGCGAATATCTCCTTGTATAAAAGAGCATCTGCGATCAACATTCTTCTTTTTAGCGATGGTTTTTGCAGTTTCTACAAATTCATGCATTCCGTCAATACCGGTAACCACGCAATCCAATGCCTGTGCAAGGTGTATTGCAACAGCACCCTTGCCGCAGCCCAGATCAAGAACTTTCAATGGCTCTGATCCAATATGTGTTCGTATAAGTCTTTCAACCAGTCGGGGGTCGGTTCCGATTTCCTCAAGATCCTGCAGCAGGTATGGCAGAAACGGAAAAAGTTCCGGAATGGATTCACCATCCAGAGATTCAACGATTGACAATTTGAGGTCTTTCATATTGTATGGAAAAATGAATCTGTTTCAATACCTGAAAAATTAAGATAGATAACTCTGGTGCGGAAATCTGCTTCCTGATTCCCTGTTCGATGATCAATACCAGTGAATCATTTACTTATCTGATAACCGATGCAGATATTATTGTCACCGGAGTGCTTTTATTGCCTTAGAAGCTGCCATCAGTGTAGGTTCTATTGAAAGTTCCATTCCCACTGCCTGTCGCATCCATTCCTGAGGTACCAGGCTGCCAAGCTGAAACATACGCTGTACTTCGCTGGCAAAATCTCTGCCTTTAATGTATTGTTCTATCTGAAAATCAATTAAATGTCCCAATGGATAATTGGAAAGGTACAGAGGGCTTGCTATCATGTGTGAATAAATAGACAAAATGGATTCGTCCCTGGTTCCAAAAACAGGAGCGTAAAATTCATTCCATATCTCCCGGGCAATCGAAATCACAGCGTTTTTAAGTTGAGCAGGGGTTGCATCCGGATTGGCATACATCCATTCCCATGCCTTCATATCAACCAGTGATACCCCCATAATCTCGTAACAAGACCAGAAATTCGCCAATGCCTCCATATGTTCCTTTAAAGGATCTTTTTCCTGCAAACCAAGCAGTTCAAGGTCTCGCTTTTGAAAAATGAACGCCAATGCTTCAGTAAAAGCTGTATTTGGAACACGGTTGAGAGAATAGTAGTCAACGTCGTGCAGCGTGATGACCTGCTCCACATTATGACCAAATTCATGCACGGCAATATTGTAGCCTTTGTAATCCATGCCGTTTTCTCCGATACGGGTACGAAGTAACACTTTGTCGTCTTTGATCTGCGAACCATAAGCATGTCCTGCACCCCGCGAACCTTCTACTTTAATGTTTGATACCAGATAGGCTGCTTTCTCTTTGCTGAAACCAAGTTTCAACAACATTGGTTCAAGGCCATCCTGGAATGCCTGCACATTGGGATATTTCTGTCCAACGATCTTGTTAAGCTGTTCTTCGGTAAATGTCCCCCTGGGTTTAAAACCATTATACCATATATCGAACGGTTGCAGCGGCCTTCCCAGCCGCTGGCTGATCAGTTCTGCCACCTCCTTTACCTGTGGACTTGAAATAAAATCTGTGAAAAGTTTACGAACATCCTCCTGGGGAAATTCCATACTCAATTCAAACTGGCGACGGATATAAGTCGGATAGTTAGGATAATATGGATCAAGTTTTTTGTTTGAATGAAAATTGTTCAGCAGATGTTCGTATCGGGTATCAGGTTCATGTTTAAATGTAACGTTTTGATTATCTTTATACAGTGTGTTAGTAAATGGGTTCCATGTATGCGTATTTTTGTTGATGACTTCCTGGGGGATGCTCTGGTCAATAATGCGCTTCATCACTGCATAGATCATTTGTTGTTTTTCCAATCCGTTTTCATCCGCATAGTTTGATTTAAGTTCGTCGCGTAATCCCCAATGCGTAATCAGGCGTAGATTTTCAGGAAACATAGATACGCCTTCGTCGTTCACCAGCTTTCCCATAAAAATATTATATTCAGCAATATAATTATCTGACTGGGTTTCAGTGGCCGAAGCTTCCTGGATAAGATGAGCCGGAACTCGTGAAGTGTAATAGTCGCCTATTCTTGCTTTGGCCCATTCCATTCTCGACCAGCCAGGACCAAGTTCTGTTTTTTCATCCAGCGAATAAAATGGAAAATTGAGGGCTACATAAAAAGCGATTTTATTGTTAAAAAAGTCTTCCCGTAAATGTGCACCAGGCTCATAGCTGCCAAACATCATATCAACAGGGTGCATAGCACCCATGTCAAGATGTAAGGGTCGCATCAGGTCTTTTTTAATCCTAAGCATATTGCCGTTGAGAATTTCAAAATTAGTCATAATCTTATCCAGTACAATTTTTAATTCCTCATCTGTGGCAACGAAGTTTTCTTTACAGAACACGGTAAAATCATCATGACTTCCATCGCTGTTTCGCCAAAGCCTGCCGGCCTGGTTCACACCTCGTTCTATTCTGAATTGCAGGTGTTGATCATGTTGTGCAATGAGTGCATCAATAGTCTTTTTAATAACCGCTTCCGTAATTGGCATAGCATCAGAATCTTGTTTTTTCATCTGTGGTCCTCCGCAACCTGCAAACAATAAAGGCAGGATCAGTAAAATGAATAATTTTCTCATGGTAAAATGAATTTTAAGAATTATGTATTCGCAAAAGTACAATTATCTGTTTGTATGAATCAGCAAATTAAAACCCGTTTAACCGCATTGTCACCGTGGGTACCAATAGCAGAAAGCCCAGAATAATAAGAGTCAGCAGCACAGGGATCACCCATTTAACCCATTTTTCATAAGGTACACGGGCTACGCCAAGCGCTCCGATCAACACTCCTGATGTGGGCGTGATCATGTTCGTAAATCCATCGCCAAACTGAAAGGCCATTACTGTTGCCTGTCTTGAAACACCAATCAGATCGGAGAACGGTGCCATGATGGGCATAGTAATGGCCGCCTTGGCCGAACCTGAAGGAATTACAATATTCATGACCGTCTGAATAAGATACATCACCCCAATGGACGCTATATCGCCAAAATCGGCCATTGATTTTGACAGTCCGTACAAAATACTGTCTATTATTCCTCCATCGCTCAGAATCACAATAATTCCGCCTGCCAGACCAACGATTACGGCTGCCCCAAGTATATCTTTTACACCTTCGAGGAAAAGACGGGCAATTTTATCGGCAGAATGAGACATCGCCAGACCTGATGCAATACCCATTGCCATGAACAATGTTGCGATTTCCATCACGTACCACCCATATCCCATCACTCCGATGATCAGGTAAATGATGGTAAAAGCAAGAAGATGCAAAATAAAAAAATGCACGGATTTCCTGAGGGTGAAAATACCACCGAGAGCAAATAAAACGGCTGTTACAGGAATGACATACAGGGTTACGGACGAGTTACCGATGGTAAGGATCGAAACAGGATAAAGAAACGAAAATACGACCAACGAAGCCTGAATGAACCCAAATACCAGCCAGGCTGCCAACGGAGTGTAATATTGTATGTGTTCCAGGTCGCCCTCACCTTTTTCGCGCCAGTAAGCATCTTCATGGTACACCGGCGATAAAACCGGATTTCTCTTTATTTTACGGGCGTAAAGCAAAATAAAGGTGACCCCTGCCATATTCAGCACGATCCAGCAAAGTATGCGGTATTCAATGCCTGAGAACAGAGGGATTTCGGCAAGTCCCTGGGCGATTCCTATAGTGAATGGATTCAGGATGGCGCCGGCAAATCCAATATGGGCTGCTACATACACCAGGCATACTCCCACAATTGAGTCGTAACCCATACGAATGGCCAGAGGTACTAATATAATAACAAAAGCAATGGTTTCTTCGCTCATTCCAAAAATAGCGCCAAAAAGGCTGAACATAAGCATGATGAGCACCATTACAATATTATTGATCCCAAGCTTACTGACCAGCTTGTAACGCTCAAGACTACGTGTAAACCTCAGAAAAGCAAGGATTCCCACATCTATCGCCCGGCTTTGGTTCATGATCCAGAATGCACCTCCTATCATCAGGATAAAAATGATAATATTGGATTGTTTGACAAATCCTTTAAACAGGGCAGCAAAAACCTGCCAGGTTTGTACATGCCCACCGCTGCCATGTGTCGCTCTTTCTTCAGCCGGCAGGGAATGATCAAACCGGAAGATCATTACAGTTTGTTCCTTCCCGTGGATTACTTGTTTTTCGGCGGTATATTTCCCGGGAGGTATGATCCAGGTAAGTACTGCTGCGACAAGAATGATAAAAAAAACAATCGCAAAAGTGTGGGGTATTTTTTTAAGCTTAATCATATCTTGACGAAACTGTATAGTGGGTACATTAGAATTTGCGGGATTTATCTCTTCAGCACTCTGGCCACACGGGGGATCATTTCATAATTTTTTTCAATGGCATTTCCGATCACAAGAATGTCAGCACCGGAAGCACAGGCACCGGCTGCTTTTTCCGGGGTATTGATTCCTCCTCCTATGATCAGGGGAATCTGAATTGATTTACTCACAGTTTCAATCATTGAACGTGGAACCGGTTGAGCAGCACCGCTTCCTGCATCCATATAAATTAGCTTCATTCCCAGCATTTCGCCTGCAATGGCTGTGCAGGCTGCAATATCGTCTTTGTCGGAAGGAATGGGTGCTGAGTTACTCATATATGAAACAGTTGTCGGTTTGCCACTTTCAATCAGCATATATCCTGTAGATATTACCTCGAGTGAGCTGTGCTTCAGGTATGGTGCCGCAATTACATGCCTTCCGATGAGCATTTCGGCATTTCTTCCCGAAATCAAAGATAAAAACAGAATCGCATCAGCTTTGTTACTCATTTGTAATGTATTGCCAGGAAACAAAACAACCGGAATATCACAATGATCTTTCAGAACTGTAATACAAGTGTCCAAAGAATTCTGAATTAGCAAACTCCCCCCTACCAGGAACAAGTCCACGCCCGATTTCCGGGCAAGTGTTACTATTTTGACAATCTTATTATGGTCAATTTTATCAGGATCAAGCAGTATCGCAAATTGTTTTTCCCCGGCCTGTTTCCTGCTGGCAATTGTTGTGTATAATCCCATGGTAAAATTGACAAATACTACGTAAAACGAAATTTTTGCGAAAATACATAATCTTGCTTTTAAGTTTCATTATTTCACAGGTAATAATGCTGAAACAATCACTTTAATTACTTTTGCTGACAGAAGACCGAAAATGAAATAAGATGGCAGCCAATAAGGTTTGTTATTATCTGATTGCATTTTCAACCCCGGCATAATTCATTCTGTGATGGCAAAAATATTCATCGTTTCGGATGGTACAGGGCGAACTGCCACTCAGGCACTTAATGCGGCATTAACACAATTTCCAGACCAGGTTGTAGAAATTGAAATCATCAAGGAAGTCAGGCATAGACATGAAATAGATGACGCTGTAAAAGAAGCAGCCAGCCTTGGGGCATTCATTGTGCACACGCTGGTTTCCAATGAACTTCGAAATTATATGATTACCGCCGGCCGGCGTCATAATATTGAAACCATTGATCTGATGGGGCCTCTGCTGGCAAGGCTTTCAGAAAAACTAATGCACTCGCCGGCAGAAGAACCCGGACTCTTCAACAAGATCAATCATGAATATTTCAAACGCATTGACGCTATGCAGTTTGCCTTTCAGCATGACGACGGGCAACGTCCAGGCGAGCTGTATAAGGCAGAGATCGTTTTATTGGGTGTTTCAAGGACTTTTAAAACTCCTTTAAGTATTTATTTTGCATTCAAAGGCTGGCTTGTTGCAAATGTCCCCATTGTACTGGGCATCGAACCGCCGGAACAACTTTTCAGCCTTCCCCCCGAAAAAGTTTTCTGTCTTACCAATTATGCACACAACCTTGCCTCGCTAAGGCATGTCCGGCAGGTTCATCTTGGCATGGGATCCGACGATTATGCCAGTCTGCGGTACGTACAACAGGAACTAAATTATGCCCATGCTTTTTTCCGACGACAACCGCTTTGGCCTGTTATCCGGGTAACAAACAAACCAATTGAAGAAATTGCAAGCGAAATCATTGCTGTCAGGCAGGCCCGTCAACTGCCCGGATAATCAGCCAAACAGTCCGTGCAGTTCAGTGTTGA
This sequence comes from uncultured Bacteroidales bacterium, assembly GCA_964419945.1. Lineage (GTDB taxonomy): Bacteria > Bacteroidota > Bacteroidia > Bacteroidales > JAAYJT01 > JAAYJT01. The sequence goes on from CAYQRU010000030.1 coordinate 14,128, forward strand.
TGCGATGAATGATTATTCCCAATCCTTCCGGGTCCTCAATAAAATTGATTTTGTCAACATCTACAATCAGCAATTTGCCAATATTGTATGATGATATCCACGTTTCATATCGTTCGTTCAGCGATTTCAGGTAATCGAGCCTGATGGCATTTTCATAATCCCTGCCTCTTTTCTGGATCTGATGAACCAGTGTCGGAACACTGGCTTTCAAATAGATTAGAAGGTCGGGAGGTTTTAAAAACGAACTCATCAATTCAAAAAGTGAACTGTAATTTTCGAAATCACGGGACGACATGAGGTTCATTGAATGAAGATTGGGTGCAAAAATGTGTGCGTCTTCATATATGGTCCGATCCTGGATAACAGTTTTGCCGCTGTTGCGTATACTTATCACTTGCCTGAATCGGCTGTTAAGAAAGTAAATCTGCAAATTGAATGACCAACGCTGCATGTCGTTATAAAAACTGTGGAGGTAAGGATTGGATTCTACATCTTCATAGTGAGCTTCCCATCCAAAATGCTTTGACAATAATTGAGTCAGGGATGTTTTTCCCGAACCGATATTTCCGGCAATGGCTATATGGTGCATGGTATATTAATTTTACTGAAATTGATTTTGTACGATTTTAGATTTTATTACTGTTTTATTTCTGTTCCAACAAGGTTGCTATTTCATCGAGAAATTGGCGGTTGTTCGACAGGCGCGGAACCTTATACTGGCCTCCAAGTTTTCCTTTGCTTTTGAGCCACAGGTAGAATGTGCCTGCTGATGCCACCCTTACAACAGGCCTGCGAAGGACCATGTTATGATATCGTTTGGCTTCATAATCTGAATTGAGGTTTTTTAGCTCATCATCAAGCACTTCAGAAAAAACGTCCACGTCAGCAGGTGCTTTTTCAAATTCAATCAGCCATTCATGAGCGGCATTTTCATTTTCATCAAAATAAAGAGGCGCAGCAGTAAATTCGTTCAGAATGGCTCCTGTTTTTTCACAGGCAATGCTGATGGCTTTTTCAGCATTGTCAATCATCAGTTCTTCTCCGACAGCATTGATAAAATTTTTGGTACGACCCACAATTTGTATCCGGTAGGGAGTCAGGCTCGTAAACCGGACAGTATCACCAATCAGGTAGCGCCATAATCCGGCATTGGTCGAAATTACTAGGGCATATACGGTTCCTGTTTCGACTTCGCTCAGCGTAACTGCCCTGGGATATTCATTATTAAGTTCTTCTAACGGTAAGAACTCATAGTAAATGCCATGGTCCAGGAGCAACAGGAGATCAGGGTGCTGTGTCCGGTCCTGGATGCCGAAAAAGCCTTCTGAAGCGTTGTAGGCATCCATGTAATTCATGTTCGGTGGAGAAATTTTCGCAAACTGCCTGCGGTAAGGATCAAAATTTACGCCTCCATGAACAAAAAGTTCGAGTCGTGGCCAGACTTCCGCAAGATTATTTTTTTCGGAGATTTCAAGCACTCTTTTCAAAAGAAGCAACATCCAGGATGGCACTCCCGTAATGTTTGTAATATTTTGATTTACTGTAGCTTGTGCTATTTTTTCGATCTTTGATTCCCATTCATCCATCAATGCCAACGAACGATCCGGAACCCTGTTCTTGCTAATCCAGAAGGGCAGGTTTTCGAGCAGAACAGCCGAAACATCTCCGCTGTAGAAAAATATATTTTCTTTGCCAGTTCGGGTGTGTGTGCCCGACAAGCCAAGAATTTTGCCTGAAAAAAGCTGTGTGTCAGGATAATTGTTACAGTAAATGGACAGCAGGTCTTTGCCACCTTTAAAATGGCATTCTTCAATAGCTTCACGGCTAACAGGAATAAATTTGCTTTTATTGGCTGTGGTTCCGGAAGATTTCGCAAACCATTTGATTTTCGATGGCCAGAGCAGATTTTGTTCGCCTTTTTGCAGCCGTTCAATATAGTACTTAAAAACCTCATAATCACTGATGGGAACCCTTTGCCTGTATTCCTCCGGTGTGCGTATTGAGGAATAATCAAATTTCTTTCCCCATTCTGTCCCTGAAGCCTCGCTGATGAGTTTTCGAAACCATCTTATCTGTGTATCATGTGGATGCCTCATGAACTCCTCAATACGGGTAACCCGCCTTTTCATTAGCCAGGAAATAATTGAGTTAAGCATTGGCATTTGGATGAAAAATCTGTAGATTTATAGCGAATATTCTGAATAATCTGCCAAACATCGGCAAAGGCTCAAAAGTACAACGAAATTTGGAACGGGCGACAGACTGTTCTAAAAAATGCACCCGCAACAAAAATATTACTTTTACAGCGTGATTTCGTTAAGAACTACAAGGCCTGGTTCTCAACACACAGGTGTTTGTAATGATAATTTTTCCGGGAGAAATTTTGTGCTTTTTACTTATTTCATTTAACCTTGAATCATAGCACTATGCGATCGAAACTCAGAAATATTCTTTTCCTGATACGACGCTTTTCGTTTTGGTTTAGCCTGTTGGCCTTGCTGATCATTATGTATGACTTTGGTTTTGGGAACCAGACCGGACTTCCGGTATTTATTCGCAGTTTTTTTGTTGCTGTGCTGTGGATTGCGTTACCTGCTATGATTTCCCGCTACTTTTACAGGAACGACAGGCCAAAAATCAGGGTCTGGTTTTTCGATGCAGGGCTTCTCGTTTTCTTGCTTGTCATTATCGCTATTAACTCAGGCCAAGTAACACAACAGCACAAATTAACTGAATTGCTGCACGGGGTTGAATGGCTGAAAGCGGCAGTATTTATTGTATTTCTTCGTGAAGTATCCACACTGCGAGGTCATCTTGCAGGCCGTTACCTGAATCCTGCGCAGCTTTTTATAGCGAGTTTTTTACTCATTATTGTAGTTGGAACCCTTTTGCTACTCATGCCCAACGCCAGTTATACAGGCATTTCATTTATTGATGCCTTGTTTACATCCGCCAGTGCAGTTTGCGTTACAGGTCTGGTTGTTAATGACACCGGAACCTTTTTTACTCCTTTCGGCCAATATATTATTCTTTTTTTGATTCAGACAGGTGGCATTGGTATAATGACCTTTACCAGTTATTTCAGCTATTTTTTTCTGGGTAGCAGTAGTTATGAAAACCAACTTGTGATGCGTGATATGACCAATGCAGAAAAAATTGCTGAAGTGTTCAGTACGCTTAAGAAAATCATTTTTATAACATTCATTATAGAATTGGCCGGAGCAGCCGTTATCTTCCCGACCCTTGACAAATCCCTTTTTGAATCCAGGTCAGAAGCCTTATTTTTTTCGGTATTTCATGCTGTATCAGCTTTTTGTAATGCAGGCTTCTCGACATTATCCAACAGCCTTTATGATGTGGATTTTAAATACAACTACCCACTGCATCTTTCTGTTGCAGCACTTTTGATTATCGGTGGTTTGGGGTTTCCGATTGTTTTCAACTTTCTGAAATACCTCCGCCATCTTATGATTAACCGGATATTTGTCTCCGGCGCCCGGAAGGCAGTTCATGTTCCCTGGGTCATCAATATAAATACGCGCATTGTTATGATTACCACCATTGCTTTGATTGCAGGTGGGACTATTTTATTTTACCTGTTTGAATATAATAACACCCTTGCAGAACACGACACTGGCGGCAAAATTGTGACAGCATTTTTTGGAGCAGTTACTCCCCGAACGGCTGGATTCAATACCATACACACTGCCTCCCTGAATGTTTCCACGATCATGATCGTTATTTTCCTGATGTGGATCGGTGCTTCCCCCGGATCAACAGGAGGTGGGATCAAAACCAGTACATTTGCTGTTGGTGTATTAAATTTTATCAGTATTGCCAGGGGAAAAAACAGGACTGAACTTTTTCGGAGAAAAATTGCCAATCGCTCTATCCGGAGGGCTTTTGCCGTGGTGTCGCTTTCGTTCATTGTGATTGCATTCGCTGTCTTTGGAGTTACTTTTTTTGATCCGGGGGAAGACCTGATCGCAGTAGTTTTTGAATGTTTCTCTGCGTATAGTACAGTGGGACTTAGTATGGGAATCACCGCTGAATTGAGCAACAGCAGCAAAATAATTCTGATTTTAACAATGTTTGTTGGCAGAGTCAGTATGCTGTCAATCCTGACTGCATTTCTCAGAAACGTAAAACACCTGAACTATAGCTATCCAACCGAAGAAATTTTAATTAATTAATCAAATTTTTATGAAATTCATCATCATCGGGCTTGGCAATTTTGGGACATCCCTCGCTATGAAGCTCACCCGCTCCGGACATGAAGTGATTGGCGTTGACAGCAAAATGAACAAGGTAGAAGCAATAAAAGACAGCATCACCCATGCTGTCTGCCTGAATAGTACAGATCCCACTGCTATCACCAATTTACCACTTAAAGATGCAGATGTTGTGATCGTTTGTATCGGAGAAGATGAAGGCGCTAATATCATGACCACAGCACTTATCAAGCAGTACAAAGTGAAAAGGCTTATCAGCAGGGCGGTAACACCCCTTCACGAAACCGTGCTTGAAGCTATGGGAATTGATGAAATCGTCCGTCCTGAAGAGGAAGCAGCAGAGCATTGGGCGAAGAAACTAAATATCATGGGTGTCATAGATTCTTATGATCTGCCCGGCGATTACAGTATTGTTGAAATATTAACACCGGCCCCTTTTGTTGGAAGATCCCTTCAGGAAATTGGAATGCGGCGCCTTCACAATATCATAGTATTGACTACCATCAGGACCACAGAAGAAAGAAATATCCTCGGAATAACACGTAAAATAAAGAAAGTAAAAGAGATGGCGTCAGCAGACACAGTGTTGGAAAAAGGTGATATTATTGTGCTTTATGGCGCCCGCCGCGATATCGAAAAACTGCTCAAAATCGAATAGCGGGAAAAACACAGCATTACAGACCTTGGGTATTCAAGGCAAAATCATCTGACATTTGAGTGGTTGATTTTATCTAAGCCCTTTCACATTCGGTTTTGCTGCAATAAAATCCTTCAGATAATAGGGTTCAAAGTAAGCAACATCCTCAAACCGAGAAAGTGCATAACGTTCCGTTGCAATACTCGCCATATGTGTAGCTGAATTATAAAAATCCGGGATAAAATGCCAGTTATGACGGGCTGATAAAATATTCAGGCATTTTCCGGCACCTTCTCCAAAATAATATACCGGTCTTTCTGCATCCAACCGGCTAAAAGTACCTTCATCCATAATCACTGCATCTGCAGGTATCAGAGGTTGATGACCCATTGTATACACGGCAGTAAAAATTTCCATCCGGCGGGCATCTATCATTGGGCATAACAGTGCATTCCCGGGAAGATGCATCCGGCCCGATGCAAAACCAGAAGCCATACAAACCAAAGTATCAGGTGCAATCAATGGAATGTCGAGTGCGTAACATAGTCCTTTTGCAGTGGAAACTCCAATACGCAAACCTGTGTAAGATCCAGGCCCTTTGCTCACAGCTACTGCTTTCAGGTCGGTGTAACGGAATCCTGAAGCTGATAACAATTCGTCAATAAACAGGTTAAGTACCGTGGAATGTGCATTTCTTGAATGGGAATGACGGCTTCCCAATACATGTCCATCCTTGATAAGCGCCACAGAACAAGCCGTGGTTGCTGTTTCAATACAGAGTATAACAGGCATGGATTATTTGGCAGTGTATAGTTCAGTTCGCTCCACTTTTTTTACTGAATCTCCATCCTTCAGAGTTGTTGAGATGGCCCTGTAGGGTCCGGTAATCACTTCCTGACCTTCCTGAACACCCTCCAAGATCTGGATATACATATTATCCTGGATACCGGTTTTTACTTCTGTCAGCCGGGCAATATTATTATCGAAAATGAAAATATACTCTTTCATTTCTTCACCTGTTCCGGTTTTTGGGGCCGATTCTTGTGTATTGTCAGGAATATCTTTTTTATCTGCAACCTGAAGGGTATCGGGGCGGGTTGTAACGGCCTGAATAGGAACCGAAAGTACGTCAAATTCGGTTTTTGTCTGAATGTCAACAGTAGCCGACATTCCCGGACGGAATGGAGAATAGTCGCTCATTTCATCACTCATCAGGTCGGAATAACTCTCGGGAAGTATTCTTATGCGAACATCAAAGTTTGTTACCTGGTCTGCGCTCACTCCGGTCAGGTTTGCCGAAGTGGCAATTGAGGTAACTATTCCCTTGAACTTGCGGTTCAGATAAGCATCTACTTCAATCAGCGCTGTATCGTTGTGCCTGACCCTGACGATATCATTCTCGGCAACACTTACTATCACCTCCATACTTGAAAGCCTTGCGATCCGCATAATTTCGGTACCTGCAAACTGAGATGTTCCAACCACCCTTTCTCCTTTTTCAACCGAAAGTTTGGAGATGGTTCCTTCTATGGGTGAAAAAATTGAAGTTTTGGTTAGATTTTCTCTCGCTTCCTTTACTGATGCTTCAGAGCTTTTTACTCCGTATTCGGCTGCAACAACACTTTGTTCGGCTGCTTCCACTTCTGATTTTGCAACGAGGTATGAAGCCTTTGCCTGGTCGTAATCAGCCTGGGAAACAGCATTTTGTGCAAGTAGCGATTGTGTCCTGTTGTAAGTTACTTCAGCATTGATAAATTGTGCCTTTGTTTGTGCAAGGCGGGCTTTGGAGTTGGCAAGATTGGCCTTTTGCATATTCAGGGAGGCAACAATGCGATCATAATTTGAAATGTAAATTTCCGGATTGATCTTGGCCAGAAACTGCCCCCTGGAAACATAATCACCTTCTTTTACATTTAGCTCCACTACTTCGCCTGAAAGATCGGGCGAAAGTTTTACTTCCACTTCTGGTTGTATTTTACCACTGGCAGCAACGATCTCAATAATGGTTCGTTTGTCGGCTTTCTCAACAGTAACGCTCAGACCCGGCTTCTCACCGATAAGACCTTTCTTTTTAGCAACTGCCAGTATGATCACTGAAACAACGATAATCCCAATGATTATTCTTAACAATATCTTTTTCTTTTTCATCTGATTAAAAAATTTCGTCAAAAGTATTAAAAACGAACATATAACACGAAAATCAAAGGCTGTTTTAGGATCTTCTTAAAGCTATAATGAGCCGATCATAGATTACCGGTTGTCATAAAAATGAGCTGCCTGTCAGTTTAAAGGGTAATGGGAATACCCATATAGAAATCGAGCACCTTGGTTTTAAAAACATAATCATACTTGGCCTGCAACAATTCAGACTGTGCCCGCTGCAGTTCATTTTTTGCATTGTTATAATCCAGTGAAGTGAGCATGCCTAAATTAAATCGCTGTTCTGCATATTTAAATGATTCTTCTGTAGCTTCTACTTTTTTCTCGCTGGCAGCGTACTTTTTCAGTGAAGCCGATGCATCGGCCCAGGCTTGCTGAATGGTTTTGCTTAACTGCAGTTTGGCAGTTTCGTGTTCATAGGTTGCATTTTGAATGGCCAGTTTGGCCTTTTCTATGCTGCTGCGAACGTACCACCCGTTAAAGATTGGTATACTCATCCGGAAATCAATGGTGCGGTTATTATTATCACTGAATTGTTCATTAAATGGTTTTATCTCATATCTGGCATATTGTGTGAACTCGGTGTATACAGGAACTTTTGCTTCATTGATCCAGACATAGCCAAATTCTGTTGGAACTTTGAAATCGTCAATACCAATCTTTTGAGCACCGCTGAATCCGGTTCCCCAGGATGCATTCATGCTAATCGAAGGACTTTGTCCCCCGCGGGCTATGGCCAAACCTTTCACCGCGCTTTCAACTTTCAGTTCTGCACTTTTGATATTTGGTCTTTTTCCAACTGCACTTGAGAAAATCTGCTCAGGCGACAAAGTCATGGTTTGGTTCTCATATAATTCTATTTCCGGACGTACAATACTGAAATCCCGGGCAGAAGGCAGATCAAGCATTTGCGCCAGGTTAAGATAAGTCAGATCAAGATTGTTACGCGCTTCAACCACCTGTAATTCTTCGGCTGAAGCCTGGGCTTCAATAGTCAGTAAGTCGCCTCTTGCAAGGGTGCCTGCAGCCACCAGTTTCTGCATCCGCTCAACCTGCTGGCGGGTAATATTTGACTGGTTCATGGCATTTTCAAGTAGTTCCTGTGCAAACAGGATTTGCAGATATGCAGTGGCAATGCTTAGTGCAACATCATCCATATAACTGTCAGCATCGAATCTGCTGGCGATGGCATTTAACTGGTTCTGCTTTACAGTATTGATTTTTTGAAATCCATTGAAAACAGTAAATGACGATGAACCATAAAAATTATTTGAACGTACTCTTTCAGTAGCGAACTGATTTGTAAAGCGGTCAATAGCCTGACCCCAATTCCAGCCATGCGAGACATATCCATTCAGGTTGGGAAGTAAATTCATTTTACTTTGTAACAGACTGGCTTCAGCGTTCTCAACACCAAGCATATACTGTTTGATCTGAATATTGTTTTTAAACGCATGGTCAATACAATCCTGAAGCGTCCATGCTTTTTGTGCCGAAAGCTTAAAAACGGCAGGAAACAATAGAATTAATAAGAGAAGGAACTTTTTCATAAGCAAAAGCTGAATTTTAAGGTTTTTTATCTGAAGAATTTCTGAGCGTCCGGAATCGGGGTGAACAATCCATTTTATTGGGCTTTTTCGTTGTACGACTGAATACTGCTTTAATGAATTTTGTGCCATTGTCCTACAACACTGAAATACAACAAACAATGAAATATCTGTTACGATCATTTGTTCAATAACGCGCATCAGTAGTTCGTTATTGGACATCAGCCCGAAAATACATGTGACAGCATTTTGACAGGAATGTTACAAAATATATTGGTTCATGGAAAAGGAAAATAACTTTGCAAAACTAAAACAAATCGCATGAATTTTTTAGCTCATGCCTATCTTTCCGGAACCAATGAAAATATAATTATCGGAAACTTTATTGCCGACCACGTGAAAGGAAAGGCCATCGGGCAATACAGCGAGCAAATCAGGGCTGGAATTATACTACACCGCCACATTGATGCTTTTACCGATTCACATCCTGTAGTGCGTAAGAGCACGGGCAGGCTGAAGAATGAATTTGGAAAATATTCAGGGGTTATTGTGGATATGTATTACGATCATTTCCTTGCAAAAAACTGGAATGTCTATTCCTGCATACCTTTAAGAAAGTTTACGTCTGGTATTTACAATATCATGATGAGACATTTCGCGATACTTCCGCCCAAGACCCGAAGAATCCTGCCATTTATGGTAGAAAGTGACTGGCTGGCCGGGTATGCTCAACTGCAGGGCCTGCACCAGGCATTGGCGGGAATGGCTAGGCGTGCAAAATATGCCTCAGGCATGGAATTCGCAACAGAAGCTCTGATGAAGGATTATGTACCCTTCAGAAATGATTTCCTGATATTTTTCGATGATCTGAGAAGAGAAACAGGAGGATTTATACTAAAAAATGGTTTATGAAAAAACCAGTGCCATGGCACCATTTGAAATACCAATCAAATATTGGAACCCTCGCTTCGTTAGTGTTTCAGCAATAACAAAACTTAAAACGGCTGATAATTTGCCTGATCCAGGTGTCAGTCAAACTTACGGATAGTTGAAAGATATATATAATGACAGTGCCTATTTGACGAAAAATCCAATCTGGCTTGTTAATCCGGTCATTTGACCCCAAAAATCGGTAATATTGAACCTCCTTGGGTTTTGATTTCAATGAATATTTTGGCGTGAAAAATTACTGTTTTTCCCATCGGTTCTCTCCTGTGAGCTCTCTCCGGTGAATGGGATTTATCGACCGGTCTAACATGGTATCAGCGATGGTTGCTTCACCGGTCACATCACACCAGCCGGCTACCGGCAACTGATGAGGCAATTTAGCCAATCTGATAACGGCTCCTATCTTTACGAACACAGAAGCTGGCGGATATGATTGAGAGGCTGATTTTAATACGGCAAAAACCGTTTTGACCAGCGTAAGTTTTGCCCTGTCTGATTTTTCTGAGAAATATCCCATTACACTGCCTGAAAACCTTCTTGCGATGGAAACCAGCGGAATTAAAGGCAGTCGCAAAGAAATGATGTGGGAAGAGTTGCACACAATCCTCTGCTCACGCTACAAGTTTTCTGAAATTCATTTAGAGCTACTCAAGACCTTGAAAAGATCAATGATGGGGTTGCTATTGAAGTATCCGGCCGCTTCGACCACAGCGATGTGAGGGCGTGTAATCTGATGGTTTCCTGATTATAAGCTTTGCAGCCATCTGGCAAGGAATACATCCTGAACATAGAACCTGTTTTTCAGAAATAGTACAAAATGTTTGAAACAATTTGTTTTATCCTGCATCGCGCTGCTAACCATATTGTTAGAATCGAAGTTATGTAAGGGAATGATTGAAAATTATGGGAGTTGGTCGGTTTAAAATTTGATTCCCTCTGTAAAGGCAAGTCAGGTACAAAGACGCTTACACACTCTGTTTCACTGAAAGTTTTTTGGGGAAAGGAGAAGAGCCTTGACTCGCTGAAGGATGGTTGACATTCGTTTAAAAAAAATCCGAAAACTTGTCCTTTGGCGCAGGTATAAGTATTGGATTTGTAAACGCCAAAAAAATAGCCCGCCCCGGAATTTCATGGGGCGGGCCTGATGTTCTAACGATTTTATGAAGAGAGAGCTACCTGTTATCCGGAGCTTTTTGGATTTTTATGCCAGCCTATTTCTTCATACACCTTAGCGAAACACCACGATTTTTATCCATATTGGTAATGGTAACAACATCAAAACCATTCATAATGCGTGCGAAAACACCATTGGCAGCATTATGCTCGGTTGAAGACCAGAAATAAAGCTGAGAACCAATGCCTGAAAAGGCTCCACTAATAATACGACCGGCAGGCAAAGCTGAAAAATCAACGATGTCAAAACCATGATTTGTAGTTTGGTCCCATCTGGGATGAGCCGTTGTGTTACAGTCGCCTCCCAGTGGAGAATTAACCTGCCTGCATGATTTAAAAGCATAGGCTGAATTCGCAGCAGTAACCTCTTCATAAGTTGCAATCACATAATCAACCAGTTGTTGAAATTCTGATTGTGCCGGAATAGCCCATCCTTCCGGGCAAATCCCCTTTGCATCATTAGCCGCATGCCAACTGTAAAGTCTTCCGTATGCTGCTACCATTTGCTCATCAGAATCAATTCCGGGCACTGATGCATGAGGATAAACCCAGGCCTGGGCAATGGTGCTACCATCCCTGAAGCGGGTAGTGCTAAGATTTTTATCCATCCAGCACTGATCGCCGATGAGCAGGGTGTTGTACACGTTTCCGTCAATGTCAGTAACAGTAAAAGTGCCGCAAGGCGCTTCTTCGAAGTTGGCTTGCAGAGTAACATTTTCTGCTGGCATGATGTAATCAAAGCTGGCTTCTGTGCTGATTATCGTTCCATTATCCGTCCAGTTTACAAACAGCCATCCTGAGTTAGCTACGGCGGTGATGTCTGCCTGCTGGCCAGCATAGTATTGACCGGCGCCATTAACTGTGCCTGTGCCAACTGGATTAATAATAAGGTTGAGTTGATAGGTGGTTTGGTCCCTCACGCAACGAACAGACAATCCATTATCCTTAGCCATCACGCCGCTTTGCACCTCGGCAGAGCTGGAGTTCATGTAGTGGTACCAAAGTCCCGGTTGGCCAAACGGCGTTGTTAGCGCAGTAGAAGAATAATAATTGCTGGAAAAGAGCAGACTGCTAAACGACCCCCCTCCCGTGCTACCTCGTGAGCCACCCGGGATTCCTGTGAACCCGGTTGTATTGTTGGCGGATAAGTTGTTTCCAACGGCACATGTGAAGGTTTGTGTCTGCCAGAGAGTAGTTGCTGCAAGTGATTTTGCAATAAAGGTGTTGTTGCTGTTGCAATAAAATACTGGTTGGCTGCTAACAAAAGTGGTTAAGTCAGTCCATTCATTACTGGAAGGTAAATGCCATCCTGTGGGGCAGGCAGTTAGTGCTGCCGGCCCGTTGTATAATGCACCATAGGTTTGGTAGTTGGCAGTGAGTTTGGCTGCGCTGACATCTGTACCATCGTAGCCATATACATAATAATAAGGGTCTGTTTGAGAAGCTGTGCCAGGCCCTGCTACTGCAGGCAGGTATTTCAGGTTTTCCTTCAGCCAGCATTGGTTTCCGATTTGAACGGTAGCGTAGGATTGGCCATCGCGGGAGTCGGTGATTGTTGGCATACCGGAGCAGGGCTTTGGTTGGTATTGAAAATGTGCGGTTAATACAGTATGATTACCAGGCATGATGTATTCAAAGCTGGCCAGCGTACTGATTTCCACTCCATCCTTTGTCCAGTTAATAAATTCCCAGCTCTGATTGGGTGTAGCTGATATATTTACCGGATCGCCCTCTCTGACAATACCAGTTCCACTGACAGTGCCTCCATATTCCGGATTAGCAAGCAGAGTAAGGTTATAACTGCAAAGACCCCATGTTGGAACGCCATTACAAAGGCGCAGTGTTTGATTATGCTGTCCTGGTTCAACGGCAACCCATTCCTGTCCATTCCAGAAAAGCATATCGCCCGGGTTTTCGCCGTTTTTGAGTGTTTCTGCTTTCATTGAATAATCAGAAAACAGGGCATATGGTACACTCAGTAACTGGCTAATACCCTCAATTGTGTAATTCGTTCCTCCTTGAGGATCGGCTTCAGTTTTTATGAAATACGGCCCCACTGGCCAGTTAATAGCAGAAAACACACCGCTTACAACCGTACCCTGGCCTATCAGAAATGAAATAAGTCCGTTGGCATTGCTCACCGGAGTGTGGGTTTCGGAGTAAACAACAGTGCCCTGGGCGCTGCCTTGAAGGATACTTACCTGAATACCGATTGTTGTTTCGGTTACGGGTTGATTGGCTGCATCACGAATGACAGCCTGATGTGAGATGCCCTGCGGGGCCTGCGCTAACAGATTTAATGTTAACAAAGCGCCGATTGTTAATAGAGTCAGTTTTTTCATAGTTCTGATTTTAAATTAATTATTGTTTGATTATTTTTACGAATCCCATTTCCTGATTTTTTGTTATGCGGATTATATAAAATCCGGGGTGTTTGTCTGCGAGTGTGAGGTTGTGACGTCTTTGTGAAGCAAGGGATCCTGCAGACACAAGGAATCCCTGGGCACTGAAAATTTCAAGCTGAATGTTTGATTGTTCTTCAAACTCCAGTAGTTCGAGCGTAAAATCACCGGTTGTTGGGTTGGGATACACAGTGAAGAAGCTGGTTCTTTGCCACGGTTCAATACTTTGCATAACAGGTTCGGGATTTTCAGAAAATGAAGCCAGCAGGCTTTGCTGTGGCAGGCACCAATCGGTGGAGATGCGGGCATGGAGGCTACCGTTTAGTTCCACGCTGGTTCCGTGTTTCAGAAGAATGCTGTGTCCGGCTATGAGGTCGGCATGGCCGTTAGCCTGCACGATAAATTGGTTGCCATCGCCGGCAACGGTAATGGTTTCAACTGCATTGAAGCAGAGGGTTTCACCGGCTGAAATAACCAAATCGGATATTTCAAGCGTGAGGGGTGGCTCAATGCTGACAGGCCAGGTTTGTTGCAAACCAAAGCTCAGGCTTCCCTGTTCAGAACTGTACATGAGGTAGTCTGTCTGTCCGATAGAATAACTCATTGAGTATCCTGAGCCTGTTGCATCGCCACCGGCTACCACATTTCCCTGCTGTGCAACAAGGTTATTGACTGCACAGCCCATGATGAGAAATGCGCAAAGAAAAATTTTGATTTGTTTCATGAGTCTCCTTTTTTAATGATTAAAATGAAATTTGAAAATAAAAGCTCCAAATTGAGGTTGCAGGTACAAATCCGATTATTCATCTATACAATCCATGTTACCGGGAATTTTTCATAAAGCCGGATTAAGTAGTTTGTGGTATTTTGATATCAATGGAAATTTTGAAACCATAACCCGGGACTTCCCCCGCCCATAATGATATTCACTGTGCTGATCAGGTCAATTACATCTATGATGCCATCACCGTTAACATCAGCATTATTGAAACAGAAAGGCTCGGGATTGGCGTTCATGATATAATTGGCGATAGCAATGATGTCTATCACATTAACAATGCCGTCGCAGTTCGCATCTCCGGGAACAAGCGGTTGAGGCATGGCAAATTCAATGGCAATAATGTCAGACGAACCTGTTGTATAAACCGACTGTACGCCAGCCACATGGGGGCCTCCTGCCAGGCCGGTGAACAGGTAGTATATTTCGCTGATATTCTCCGCAACAGGTGTAGTAAAATCATCAAGATAAATGTTAAAGCCTGCAAAAGACCTGTTGAAGCCTGTGTATTGAGGATTGCCCGCTTCAAATGGCTTATCCAGTTGCACTGAAGAAAATTCCACGTCATGCATAACAGGATGTGGTTCTGTATTCATCCCGAGCCTTAATGCGCCATAATTAGTGCCCACAGCACGGATGAGGAAGTTCTTCGACAGACCTATTACCTCAATAGGGGCAAATCCATTTATGTAATTGTTTGTAACAAAGTGGGTATTGGGTTGGAATGGCCATTGGGGGTCGGCGCCTGAGTCCAAGGCCAGGGCTGCAAAACCAGCATAGGATATCCCCAGGTAAAAACCATTTGAAGCTTCAATGGGTGTAGCAAACTGAAATGTGTTCCACTGCATATCTATATTTGAAACCACTTGCTGAAAAAGAATATTGGAGGGATCAGGTATTCCGCTGCTGTTAAGGCCAAACACCCATATTTTAACGCTGTTATGAGGGCCACCCTCATTGGTCAGAAACCATGACATCTCTTCAAGAACCGCATCATAACGATATGCCGAACCCAAAACCGTATTCAGGGTACCCTGAGTACTTCCAAGCTGAGATGTTACTGTTCCGTCATCATGTCTGAACTCATAATTGGGGCCGTACCCATTCCAGCCTAAGAGCGCCTGGCCGTCTTCAAGACCTTCAGTAGTAACGTGCAGGTCATAAGGAGCAGTAAGAACATCCATCAGTTTTACCACAATGGTCTGATTCTCTTCACCAACAATGATGTCAAGTGTCTGCCCGACATAGCCTTGTGCACTAACCACTGCTGTGGTGGTGGTGCCCGTTGGCAGGAAAACTAAAACATGCCCGTTTGCATCCGCAAAATACTCATCGCCGCCAATAGCAACCTTGGCTCCTGCTACCGGAAGCTCTTCATCTGAATCTTCCACAATGATGAAATTCACTTCACGCAGATAGGAAACATCGGTAATAATTACATTATCTATATTCCACGAAACAAGATTAAGAGAATTTCCCTGGAACCGGAATCCCAGTTTCAGGGAGGTTGCCCCTTCCGGAACAGAAAGATTAAATTCATACTCCGCTGCAGGAATATTTGCTGAGCCAATTAACTTTTCCCAAATAACATCCCAGGTTGATCCGTCATCATAAGTAATATCTAAGCCAATGATCTCTCCTGTGTTAGCAGCACTATTTCGCAAACTCTGATGGAGTTTTAGCTCCAGCAGGCTGGCGCCTGTGATGTTAACAGGATAGGTTTTCAACCTGCTTTCACCAATATTTGCAGGATAGTGCGTAAACCTCAGCTCCGGCGCCTGGCATCCTGGCTCGTTCCAGGGGCTAACCTCCCATCCCAGGACATGAGCTCCAACAAATTCCCAGCCTGGAGGCAAGCTCCAGATGGTATAGTCAAATGGTTCGTACATAAGAACACTATCAGGTGCAAGCAGTTCATTGTTTGATGTTGCCGATCCGCCTTCACCAATATTATTGCTGGCAGTTACCCTGTAAGAATATCTGCCTATTGCCACTTCATTGTCTTCAACCTGCAACACGGGGATATTATCAGCCACCACATATTCGCCAGGGACGCGGATAACCGTATAGGTGAGGTTCTCCCCTGTGAAGTATCCGCCATTCAGTCCTGCTGAAGGAGCTTCCCAACTGATGGTTGCATCGGATAAATCTGTGGTAAGTACAACATTCCCAGGCGCCGCCGGAACATCCTGGCCAATATAGCATTGGGCGAAGGTATTTACGCCTCTGCCGGCATCATTAATTCCAAGAATTCTATAGTTGTGGGAACCATTTTCCTGGATGGTATTATCAATAAAAGTTTGTTCGGCCCCGATAACCGGATTATTTATGGTAGCGATTTCAACGCTGTCTCTGAAAATCTTCACCTGGTTCAGCTCAGTTAATGGCGATCCGTTAACCTGCAGGGCGGGATTGTTCCAGGTTATTGTAGCTTGAAGAACACCCTGAGCTGCAGGTGTTACATTGAAATTCGTGACTGCCCCCGGAGCCGCGTCCTTAAATGGAGAAGCCTCATACAAGCCAGTGCGGGTATTTGAGCCTTTAAACGTGCCAAACTGAATGTTTGCATCAGCAATTGGGATACCGGTATTGTAAACGTTAATGAAAGTTTCACCGCCAATAAATCCAGGTGTGAGTTGAGTCAATACAACCATATTGAGCATTCCATCGCCCGTAACATCCCCCAGATTTACACCATTCGAAAGCACAGCCCCCTGAGGGCGGAGCGGAAATCCCGGTAATTCGCCACTGCCATCAATTTTGTAAGCATGGATAAAACCGAGACCCCCTTCCTCACCCGAGGCTCCGAAAATCAGTTCAAACTGGCCATCACCGTCAAGATCGGCTACCGTAATAAAACCAGTGAACCATGGGGTGGTAATTGGGAAATTTGGCAGGAGTTCGCCACCGGCAGTCAGGCCGTATATAGTATATTCAGAAATTGGTGGAACAAAACTAACAGGAGGGCCAGCAAGAACAATATCCGGATTACCATCACAATTAATGTCGGCTATTGTTGGTGTGGCGTAATAAGTAGGCCAATATCTGTTGTAGTAGGGGTATCCCGGATAGGTAGGCAGTGGCCACCCATTGCGGTATTCGCCATTATGATTGCGCACATATATCTCATGTGCAGCGCCCATTGTTGATCCAACTATGCTTAATTGTCCTGACTGATCAAAGTCGGCAAGCAAAGGAGAATTAAACTCAAAACTTGTATTTGGCGCTGCAACGGGAAAACCCTGCAAAGCCGCGCCATTTATATCGAAAGCATATAAATTTCCTATCCCATCGCCGGCAATGATGTTCATTTGGCCATCATTGTTGATGTCGCCAACAGAAAGTGTACCCATGGTCGCCAAATAGTTTAGCGTTACCGGCCAATTGCCGCTAAAAGGCGTACCATTGGCATTTAAAACATGGATCTTTTTTGTTTGCACCGTACTGAAAATTATTTCCATCTGACCGTTATTGTCCAGATCGGCCAATGTGATGCCAAAATGCCTGTCGCCTGGTATTGCATAAGGCCATCCGGGTAATATTTGCCCGGTATTATTGACCGCATAAACATATCCCTCAACCTTTATTACCACCTCAGGATTTCCATCCCCGTTTATATCCGCAACCGAAGGTGCATGAGTTCCTGCTCCAAGCAAAGTAACCGACCAAATAAGGTTGCCATTGCCTTCATAAGCATAAAGTTTATTATTCGCAACAAAAATAATGTCATCTATGCCGTTATTGTTGATATCAGCCAGGGCAAGACCGCGGTAGGTATAGTAAAACGGATGCTTCTCAAAGGTTTTGGGCCAGCCGGGAACCTGCTGGTATCTTTCCCCGGAAGTCTTTTGTAAGTCTGCCTCTATGAATGGTAAGTCTGATTCTATGAAAGAATCGGTTATTTCTAATAAAGCAGGTCTTCCATCTTCCTCCGGAAAGGCTTGCCTGAAAGTAGTTGTTCTTTGTGCTGATACCAAATTAAATATTGATATCATAACTAATAAGATAGTAATCCTCTTCATTGCCTTGATCTTTGATTTTGGTGATTTAACTGAGCAGAACAATTTTATTATTTGCGACGATGCAAAGGTGCTTCATTTACCCGCTGCAGACAATACCAACTTCCTGGTATTTTTATAAAAGTCTGATATTTAATGATTTGCGACATCATTGTAAATATACCAGGAATCTGGTATTGTCCGTTCATTTAAAATATCGTTCCTTTGCTGCAACCTTGAATACGCCATTCTACAACCAGTATGAACTTTTCCGGTAAGTACCATATTTTCCGCAACCTGACCTTTAAATCAGCAATTATCTTTGCTGCCTTACTGATCCTGGTTTTCGTTTTTCTGACAGATTGGAAAATTTTTTATGGAGATCAATTAGCTGAAAGTCCGGCCACCTATTTCCATGACCTTGATTTTTTCTTCCATGACTCAGTGGAAATAGAAGATTTTAAAAGAATCCGGGAACTTGTAGACTCCAAACCCGACAGTGCCAGGATTGAGGCATTTAAAGCTATTGAACGCTTTGAAAAGCAACAAAATGAACTTGCCCAACTGCAATATTTTAAGGTATTGGGAATATCGTACTTTCTTCAATCTGATTATGATAAAGCCCTCGAATATTTTTACCGAACCCTGCAACTATCCATTAAATATAACTTAGGCAATCAGATTGCCCAGGCAAATAATAATATTGGTATAATTTACTCTACTTTGGGATATGATACAGATGCTTTAGGCTACATGTTGAAAGCAAAAAGTTTACATGAAAAAGGGCAGGATTCAGTTTCTTATGCAAACACCTTAAACAATATTGGTGCTATCTATATGAATGTTGAGGCTTTTGAAACGGCCAAAAACTATTTTGATATGGCTTACGATATCTACCAGAAAATAGATAATCAAACAGGAATTGGTAATACTTCAAACAATCTGTTGGTGTATTACCGGCACACTAAAATACCCGATTCTGCTGAATATTTTTTTAATTATTCAATAAAAGTCGGAACTCGGCGAAACAATCATTACACATTAAGCAAT
>CAYQRU010000031.1:0-32444 GCA_964419945.1 uncultured Bacteroidales bacterium
TACACTCTCCACCTGCAGGTAAGCATGAAACTGATCAATGATGAAGATCCTGCACAACAATAAATTGTCACGGTTAGTCTTGGAAACCTCAATACTGCCGGAATCTGATTCTGGTGTAGTTCTCCGGAAGTTTTGGGAAAAAAATAAGATTCTGATCAATCAGGAGGATACTCACACCTTTTCGATCACCACGGAGATTCCCTGTCCTACCCCGATACACATGGTACATAATGCCTTATTGAGTTGATAATGATGTAGCTGGTGAACGGCGGTAGTAACTATTCTTGCACCGCTCATGCCCAGTGGGTGCCCAATGGCAATGGCACCGCCCCAGCGATTGATCCTCAGATCATCATCGTCAAGTCCAAGTTCACGTATGCAACCCAACGACTGAGAAGCAAAAGCTTCGTTCAGTTCGATGATGTCCATCTGGTCAAGTGTCAAACTGAGCCGTGCGAGCAATTTTTGGGTTGCGGATACCGGCCCCATGCCCATGATGCGTGGGAGCACTCCTGCAACCGCCATCCCGAGAATTCGGGCTTTTGGAACCAATTGATACTTTTTTATTGCCTCTCCGGAAGCAATGATCAATGCGGCTGCTCCGTCGTTCACTCCCGAAGCGTTGCCTGCTGTAACTGTCCCACTGCTGTGCGCTACAGGTTTAAGTGCAGTCAGTTTTTCCAGCGAAGAAAGCCTGGGATGCTCATCGGTATCTATCACTACAGGGTCTCCTTTACGCTGCAGAATACTGACAGGTATGATTTCTCCGGAAAACAGTTGATTAAGTTGGGCTTGGTGGGTCTTTTCCTGGCTGCGCTGGGCAAATTTATCCTGGTCTATCCGGCTGATCTTAAAATCTGCAGCGATGTTCTCGGCTGTATCAATCATTGATTCGGTGCCATATTTCCTGTCGAGTTCCTTGTTTATGAACCTCCATCCAATGGTGGTATCATACATTTTTACTGTGCGGGAAAAGGCTTCACCTGCTTTATCCATCACAAAAGGTGCCCGCGACATGCTTTCCACTCCACCGGCAATTATCAATTCGGCCTCACCGGCTCTGATAGCACGGGCAGCGGTACCAATGGCATCCATTCCTGAACCGCAGAGCCGGTTGATGGTAGCTCCCGGAATTGTTGCAGGCAGGCCGGCGATAAGCAAGGCCATACGAGCCACGTTGCGGTTGTCTTCTCCGGCCTGATTGGCGCAACCCAGCAGGACATCGTCAATATCACCGGGGTTGATGCCCGTATTTCTTTCGAGCAACGATTTTATAGTGATGGCTGCAAGGTCGTCAGGCCTTACTGATGACAGGCTTCCGCCGTAACGCCCCACGGGAGTCCGGATCGCATCGCAGATAAAAACTTCTTTCATCATTATTTCACTGTTTCAGCATGAATTAATTCCAGTTTGGGCTTGATAAACCTGAATCCTTTGAGCATGGCTTCCGTCAGGCGGTCAACCTCCACCTGTGTGAGCACGGTCGAAAACATGCAGGCACAGGTATTTATCATCATGATCCGCTCCTCACGATATAAAAAGTCGAGCAGCTCATTTATCAGAGCAGAAATCTCCCTGGGCTGATAGGCTTCCCGATATGTGGTTGGGGGCGTTGGTCTCAGGTGAATACGAAACATTGAACCGGCGCCGGTGATCGAAACAGGCACATCGGCCAGTTTAATGGCTTGTTCAAGTTGCTCTATGGCTATCTGTGTCAACGCATTCAGCCTCAGCACCGCTTCTCTGTCGAACAGTTCCATGGCAACTCTCCCGGCAGTGGTGGTGATTGGATTCGCAGAAAAAGTACCTGAATGAGGAAACAATAATTTGCTTTCTCTGGGATCCAGCACTTTCATCACATCCGATCTTCCGCCAAAAGCACCAACCGGAAAGCCTCCGCCAATAATTTTTCCCATGGCTGTAAGATCGGGTTGCACCTTGTAACGTTCCTGCGCACCTCCATAATTAACACGCAGGGTAACCACTTCATCGAAAACAAGTAAGGCGCCGTTAGTTCGTGTCCAATGATAAAGGGCTTCCACAAATTCGTCGCTACCGGGCAGTAAACCTACCCGGTGAGGAACAGGGTCAATAATCACGCAGGCAATATTTTGTGCCTGTGCATCAAGAATTGCAAGTGTTCTTTCAATATCGTTGTAGGGAAAAACAATGACATCGTTCAACACACCCTGTGGAGTACCATGTGCCAGGGCAACGCTGTTTGGCTTATTAATATCACCCCAGTTGGTGGGGTTGGAAGTCTGGCTAACTTCAGCAAAATCGTAAGTTCCGTGATAGGCTCCTTCGCATTTTGCAATTTTGGGTCGTCCGGTAAAAGCCCTGGCTGCCTTGATCATAGCCATCACCGCTTCGGTTCCCGAATTGACAAAACGTAATTTTTCGATACTTTTTATGCGACCGGTCAGCAATTTGGCAAATACGACTTCTGCTTCGGTTGCCATGGTATATGCTGTGCCCTTGTGAAGCTGTTCAGTAACCGCTTCGACAATGGCCGGATGTGCATGTCCGTGAATGAGTGATGCCATATTGTTGGCAAAGTCAATCCGCTGCACCCCGTCAATATCAGTAACATAGCATCCTTTTGCGTGAGCCACGTAAAATGGATGCGGTTTATGAAATACTGTATTGCGGCTTACACCACCTGGAATCACTTCACAGGCTTGTTTGTAAATTTCTTCACTTGATTTATGCTGGAACATCAGTTTGTTATTTTTAGATTTCAGATGTACGATTTTGGATTCAGGGCTCCGGCACCCTGTACAGAGCCGGATATACTATTTACATTCATCAGATCGCTGCAGGCGTTCAGCCGGAATATCATTGCCGGATTTATTATCTTTGATCTTTATTCTTTGGTTTTTCATCAATCACCTACCCTCAACTGAGCTTCGGTTCTATCCCGGAGATACTCAAAAGTTACTCCCGGAGCAAATTCTCTGACTACCAGACCCTGTTTTGTAACATCGAGGATGGCAAGATTGGTATAAATACGATTTACCACACCTTTTCCTGTGAGCGGATACGTACACTTTTTCACAATTTTCGACTCGCCTGTTTTGGTGCTATGCTGGCTGATCACAAAAATGTTCTTTACTCCGGCAACCAGGTCCATGGCACCGCCAACAGCTGGAATCGCTTTGGGTTCTCCTGTTGACCAGTTGGCCAGGTCGCCATTTTCTGAGACCTGTAATGCTCCAAGTACACAAAAATCAAGATGCCCACCCCGTATCATGGTGAAACTGTCAGCATGATGAAAGAAACATGCTCCGGGAATGGCAGTAACACATTTTTTTCCTGCATTGATCAACTCCGGATCCTCTTCCCCCTGAGGAGGAACAGGTCCCATACCAAGCAGTCCGTTTTCGGTGTGGTAGATTACTTCACGACCTTTGGGAACATATCCGGCAACCAGTTCAGGGATGCCTATGCCAAGGTTCACATAGGCACCATCAGGAATGTCAAAAGCAACCTTCTGAGCCACTTCATTCATTTCCCATCCAATTGTATTTTCAGCTACCATGGGTACCTCCTGTCTTCAGCTACAAGTTTCGATTCGTCAGCGGGATTGCTTACAAGCACCACCCGTTGCACAAAGATTCCCGGAGTAACTACCACTTCGGGATCAATAGCGCCCAATTCAAGAATTTCTTTAGCCTGAACGATGGTTGTACTGGCCGCTGTGCACATGACCGGTCCAAAATTTCTTGCGGTTTTATTATAGATCAGATTGCCATAACGATCGGCCGATTTACACTTCACCAGAGAGAAATCAGCACGAATGCCATATTCCATAACATAGTTATGACCATTGAAAATCCTTGTTTCCTTTCCTTCAGCCAGCGGTGTATTAACCGAAGCCGGAGTGTAAAAAGCCGGAATTCCGGCACCACCTGCCCTGATGCGTTCAGCCAAGGTGCCCTGAGGAACCAGTTCGAGTTCTATTTCACCGTTATGGTATAATTCGGGAAATACTTTCGAATTGGCTGTTCGTGGAAACGAACAGATCATTTTCTTTACCTGGCGGTTTGAAATCAGCGCAGCAAGGCCAACATGTCCACTACCGGTATTATTGCTCACAACCGTCAAATCTTTGGCGCCGTGGTCAATTAATGCGTGAATGAGTTCGATCGGACTTCCGGCTTCACCAAATCCGCTGATCATGATCACTGCCCCGTCAAAAATATCAGAAACCGCTTCATTCAGCGATCCAACAACTTTATTTATCATGCTTCCAAAATTTTCAGAACTTACTTTTTCCTTCCCGTCAGTATGGATTGATGAAGCTTGTTTTCTATTTCAATAAGTTCATCTTCAAAGAAATGCTTACCGGTGCCGTATGGTTTCAACTTGGCGATGGTGTTTTCTTTTTCATCATAATGAACCAGGTACACCTTATCCATCCATTCCATATTACGTCCTTCGTTGAATTTCAGCGCAAAAAGCTTTTCTCCGGGCAGTTCTACTATTCCAAGCAATGAAATTTTTCCGGCTGAGGATGTCTGGGTAATATAGCGCGACGGACGGTTGATGGATGCAAGCGAACGGTAGACTTTGTTAAATACCTTATTGATTTCGGCAACAGGTTGGTTAAAATAATGAAATTCGCCGGTTGGTCTGGCAAGGTACATGGAGTGGAACCCGACGCCAAGCATGGCAAAAATGTTGCCCAGGTCAATCCAGTTTTGTGCTGAGCGATCCACATCCACCCTGCCATTCTCATCCTGAAAAAGACTGATATGGTTCATGATCGGGCTTTGGCTTTTGATGGTAGCGCCATGGGCTTTAAGTCTGCGAATGGCTGCTATCGTACTCAGGTTCAACACTTCGCGGGGAGTTGAAAAATGCGACATGAACACCAGTTGTATTCCATTATCATATAGTTTCTTAAACAATTTCAGCATACCATTGTATGCCGGCGTAAGGATCATTTCGGGATGATAGGTGAGAACCCGGGTTCCCAGACGCATGGTTCTGATATGACTCAATTCAGGATCTTCGATAATGGGCGTAATATACTCTTCGAACCGGTTTGCAGATAAATACCCTGCATCTCCACCTGTAATGAGCACATCGGTGACTTCCTTGTGTTTTTTCAGATACTCATGAATCTGATGAACGTCTTTCTGGATGAACATGTCATCGTCTCCCCTAACCTGGGCATGACGAAAACAATAATTACAGAAAGCGAAGCAGTTTTGGGTCTGCACATCAAAAATCAGCTTGCACTGGGGATACTTGTGCTGGCTGCCCTCTACCACTTCAATTTCCCCGTCCTCATTGATAAAAGTAGGTTTGTTAAGTTGCTGCTTTCCATCGTGGGGATTGGTTTCACGTATATAATTTCTGACTATCTGTTCTCTTTCTTCTTCTGAACCGGTGCTCAAATATGCTTTTGTGATGTCGGGACGAATCATACCCGGCTGAGGGAAAACTAACTGAAAAACAGAATCATTTTTAAAATCCCGCCAGTTAATGGTGTTCAGTACATGTTTTGTGGCCATGAAACGGTAAACACGTATAAAGAGTTCTCTTTCCTGGAGATGTCCGATACTTATACCATTCTCTTCAAGTATCCTGACGATTTCCCGGAAACCTTCCATCCCGGTGTAATGCTTCTTTTCCGTAAAGTGAAATTCTTCCGCTTCTCTCAGTCCGCTATACTGTGGATAGGCCTGATGCAAACGATGCAATACCCCTGTTGGCAGCAAATCTTCATGCTTAATGATTTCTTTGGTTTCTTCAGAATAATGGAAGCGATGCATCAATTCTTCCACATCATCAGTTGTAAAAATGGCATCTTTTCTTGTTGCGTTTAAAACCTCAGTCATTTTTTGAATATTTTGTTGTTTTACAAGTAATTATATGATAGTAATACGATTTATTTATCTCAGGCTGGCCATCAGCCAATTTAGGAAGAAATAGTTATCAATACATTGATATTGTATGTTTTATATTAATCTACTGCATGTTATTCTGTAAAAAACAACATGCTGTTTTTTTTTGCAAAATTAGCGAATGAATCGGTACTGATGAAGGAAACCTTCAAAATTGGTGAAATTCTAACCAGTTATTTTCGTCAGACCGGTTCTTTTATCCCGGCAACCTGGTCCGGAGCCTTCGGTGCAGGTTTCCGATCGCAATAAAAAGCAATGCTACTACGATGCTTACCAAAGTTTCATTCAGTTCGATCCATTGAAGTCGTTTGGCGGCAATGGTAAGCGCAATGGCGAGTGTTCCTGCCGAAAAAGCAAAGTATACTGATTCCGCCGAAATCCAATTCCGGTAATACACGCCAAATATAATCACGATAGCGCCGATGGAACGGATTGCATAGGAAACATAGGCTGCATCGAGGACAGCACCATGCAGGAAAATGGCCAGCGGAACTGTGATACCATTGACCAGCAAAACGAGTCGGCGGGCTATACTGACGATCTTCTGATCCACTGCATCCTTTTGTATGATGCCGTGATAAATATCTTTGGTTACAATGGTGACAATTGCAAAATTAACCGGACCTACCGTTGAAAGTATGGCTGCAAGAATTCCGGAAAGCGCCAGTCCGCCCAGCACCGGGTGAATGAATTCAGGTGTGCTCATCAGGATTGGAAGGATCATTTTAGGATTTGTGATGGCGGTCGTATCAAAAAATAAACCTGTTTTAGCGATAAGTCCCAGCAAGGCCACCATGATACCAAAAGGCGCCACGATGAAAGCTGACAGTATGGCTGCGTTACGGGCTGTTTTTGCATTGCGCGCAGCAAAAATAGGTTGTATACTGGCCTGCCCAGCCATACCACCCAGCACACCGCCAAGAATCAGACTCAGCGCATAGGTGAACCCGGCACTGAACGGATTGTAGAAATTTTCCGGTGAACCAAGCGCTACCATCCGGGATGTCAAAGCAGCGAGGCCATCCACCTTTTGCAGGCCTGCAAATAAGGCTATTCCGATGCCTGCAAACATCACAAAAACGTGTATCATTCCAGTGATTGCCAAGGCATGCATACCACCGATATACGTGTAGACAGTTATAAAAACCGAAGAGATAAGCACTGCATTGAACCAACTGATCCCGAATAAAGGAGCAAGCACACTGGCACAGGTTTGCAGTTGAACGTAAGCAAGTGTGATATAGGCAAGGGTAAAAGCGATGGCTGAATAAGTACTGGCTCTGCGGCCAAATATGAATCCGAGCATCTCACTCACTGTATGTACATTTTTTTCGCGGTAATGTCTGGCCAGTGTAAATCCGATGATGACCATACCTGCAGCAGTTGAAATATTGTAAAGGATTGGTTGCAGTGTCCCTGTTGTGAAAGCTTTTTCGCTGACACCAATAGTACTCATTCCTCCCAGCCATTCAGCGGCAACAACAACGCCACAGGTCACCACTCCAAGGTTACGACCTGCCACAAGGAAATCGGCGGCAGAGCGGCTTGCTACCTTACGGGTAAAAACTGAAATAAGCGTGACAATAATGAAATAAAATAATATGACGATAATATAAATATGCATAGAGAGTGCGGATTTTTTAACGTTCAGCACGAAATTGTCAACTGTAAACAAATCATATTGCACTCATTCGCAAACAATATGGCTGATGTGTTTGTGGCAAAAGTAAAAAAAAGTCAGTCTCTCCTTCACGCCACGATATTTCCATATCCTGACAACCAGGTTGATCATTGATACCAATATAGTAAGCTGATTAATAATTTTTTCACAACCTGATTGCTTTTCATATATCTTTGCGCCCTTGTTATTAAGGTTCATACCATCATGAATATTATTATAGCCGG
Source organism: uncultured Bacteroidales bacterium (assembly GCA_964419945.1). GTDB lineage: Bacteria > Bacteroidota > Bacteroidia > Bacteroidales > JAAYJT01 > JAAYJT01. The sequence goes on from CAYQRU010000031.1 coordinate 7,821, forward strand.
CGACGGAGAGGTTGGATTTCATCTTGCAAAACTTTTGTCAGGTGAGCATCATAACATAACGATCGTTGATCCGCATGAAGAATTGCTGAAAATGATCGAAAGTCACACCGATCTGCTGGCGGTTACAGGCGATTCCACTTCTATTGAGGTTCTTGAAAATGCCAATGTAAGGAGGGCAGACCTGTTGATTTCAGTGGTTCATGATGAGCATATCAATATCATCACCTGTATACTTGGTAAAAAACTTGGCGCCCGACGTACCATAGCCAGGATAAAAAATGAAGAATACCTGGACCTAGACAACCTTAAAATATTCCAGTCGCTTGGCATTGACGATATGGTTTGCCCGGAAAGCATTGCCGCAAAAGAACTGGTGAAACTGCTGCAACAGCCTGCAGCTACAGAAATTTTCGACTTCTCTGAAGGCAAACTGATGTTGTTTCTGGTCAGGCTCGACGAAAAATCGCTGGTGCTTAACCAAACCCTTAACGATATTGCCCGGAGCAATCCCAAACTTGACTTCAGGGCTGTAGCCATACACCGTCACAGCAAAACTATTGTTCCCAAAGGTGACGACAAGTTCCAACCGGGCGATCTCATTTATGTTGTTACCAAGCCCAGCGGCATTGAGGAACTGTTCAGGCTGGGAGGCAAGGAAAAGCATAAAATTAATAATGTTATGATTATCGGTGGGGGCCGCATCGGTCGTGAAACCTGCCGCAGGCTCGAAAACGACTTTAATGTCAAGCTCATTGAAATTGATAAGGATAAGTGTATCCAACTGTCAGATTTTTTACACAATACGCTGATTATCAATGGAGATGCGCGAGATACACAGTTACTTGAAGATGAAGGTATCAGGAATATGGATGCTTTTATCGCTGTGACCGATGATACCGAAACAAATATGTTTTCGTGTCTTCTGGCCAAGCGGCTCGGCGTAAAACGCGTTATTCCGCTGGTCGAAAACATTGATTATATTGACATTTCCCAAAGTATTGGCATCGAATCAATCATCAATAAAAAACTTATCACGGCAAGCCATATTGTTCAATATACTATGGAGGCCGAAGTAACGGCCATTAAATGCCTGAGTGGAATTGATGCAGAAGTAATGGAATTTGTGGTTAAACCCAGGGCGAAAATTACCAAAGGCCCTATCCGCAAAGTCAGGACACCGGCCGGTTCTTTGATCGGTGGCATCATTCGTGGTGATCAGAGTTATATTGCCACAGGCGACTTTCAGATCGAAGCTGGCGATAAGGTTGTAGTTTTTGCCGTGCCGGAAGCAATCTACAAGGTTTCCACTTTGTTCAATTAGCCAGACAACTTCATAACATGCCTGATTTAACAAAAATACATTTCAGGATCATCATCAAAATCATGGGCGTTTTCCTGGTGATCATTGCTTTCATGATGTGGCTTGGTCTGATCTTCTCGTACATATTTGATGAACCGGATAAACAGGCACTGCTTCTTTCGGGAGCCATCACTTTTGTTGTCGGGCTCCTTCTATTCCTGGCAAATAAAAAAGTCAATTACGAACTGATTAATAAGCGTGATGGCTTTATTATCGTCAGCTTTACCTGGATCGTTATCTCTCTTTTCGGAACCCTTCCTTTCCTGCTTTCAGGAACCATTGTTGATTTCACCGATGCTTTTTTTGAAACCATGTCAGGATTTACCACTACAGGTTCAAGTATTCTGACGGATGTCGAATCAGTAAGTAAAGGAGTACTTTACTGGCGTAGTGTGATCCAGTGGATTGGTGGTATGGGCATCATCGTATTATCCCTGGCCATAATGCCCATTTTAGGTATCGGTGGTATGCAGCTTTTCATTGCCGAAGTTCCCGGACCAACCAAAGATAAATTGCATCCGCGAATCACTGAAACAGCCAAAAGGCTTTGGGGAATTTATGTGCTGCTCACATTCGCACAGATTTCATTACTTTTTGCAGGAGGGATGGATTTCTTTGAATCAATGTGCCATTCATTCACTACCATGGCAACAGGAGGTTTTTCGACACGAAACGATAGTGTTGCCTCTTTTTCACCTTACATACAGTATATTATAACTTTTTTTATGTTTCTGGCCGGAACAAGTTTTGTACTGCATTATTATGCCCTGCACTTCAGATTCAAAAAGGTGTGGGAAAGTGAAGAATTCCGGTCGTACTTCAAAATTATTGCCGGATCAACTGTTTTTATTTCCGTATCCCTGCTGTTAACAACAGATACTAAAATTGAAACAGCCTTTAGAAATGCATTTTTTCAAACAGTTTCCATCGTTACTACTACCGGATTTTTCACAGCCGACTACCTACTTTGGCAACCTTTTTTGTGGTTTCTGATCTTCCTGCTGATGTTTACCGGTGGATGTGCCGGTTCTACAGGGGGTGGAATTAAGATTGTCAGGCAATTGCTACTTTTCAAAAACAGCCGGCTCGAGTTACGCAGGCTCATTCACCCCAATGCAGTGATTCCAGTAAGATTAAACGGAAGAGCCATCCCGGAAAACATTATCTATAATGTACTGGCCTTTTTCATCATCTATATACTCATTTTTGTGTTTGCCTCTCTCTTCATGTCAATGATTGGCCTTGATTTTGAAACATCTGTGGGTGCAGTAGCTTCCTCCCTTGGCAACATCGGACCAGGCATAGGCACTGTCGGGCCTGTTCACAACTACGCATCCATTCCCACGTCAGGTAAATGGTTACTATCATTTCTGATGCTGCTTGGCCGGCTTGAGCTTTTCACTGTTCTGGTGCTATTCACTATTACTTTCTGGAAAAGATAGTACATGCTTGCTCCCATCAATTACCGGCACATTACCAAAGTTATCAGCTTATTGATACTACTGACAGGATTGTTTATGACGATCTGCATTCCTGTTTCGTATTTTACCGGGGCGAAAGATCTCTCAGCATTCATACTCTCATCAGTGATCACTGTTGGATTAGGTGGTACAGGATGGTCACTTGCTGGAAAAATCAATCCAAACATGCTTGGAAAGCGCGATGCATATATTATTGTGGTTTTTACCTGGGTCATCATGTCGGCATTTTCGACAATACCATATTTACTAAGCGGCTCAATTATAAATTTCACTGATGCCTTTTTTGAGTCAATCTCTGGATTTACAACTACTGGAGCCACTATACTCACTGATATTGAAAGTGTCCCAAAGGGTGTTTTGTTTTGGAGGAGTCTGACACATTGGATAGGTGGCATGGGAATCATCGTATTTTCTGTTGCACTTCTACCATTCTTCGGGATCGGTGGTGTACAACTTTTCATTGCTGAAGTTCCCGGTCCCACCAAGGACAAACTTCATCCCAAAATTAAAGAAACAGCCCGTCGTTTATGGGGTATTTATGTAATCCTCACCCTGTTGCAGGTATTATTTCTGATGGCTGGCGAAATGGATTTTTATGATGCAGTGTGTCATTCCTTTTCAACTGTTTCATCAGGAGGATTTTCAACACGCAATGCAAGTATTGGTGCATTTAGCCCTTATGTTCAGTACGTTACCATTTTCTTTATGCTAATGGCCGGAACAAATTTCACCTTGCATTACATGTTTTTTCACCGGAACTGGAAAAATATTTTAAAAAATGAAGAGTTGCAGATGTATCTTGGCGTAATCATCATTTCTACATTGACTGTAGCAACAGCTTTATTTTTTAACAGATATTATTCTGGTGGAAAAGCTTTTCGTGATGCGTTTTTCCAGGTCTGCACCATTGTTACATGCACCGGGTTTGGTACAGCCGATTATATGCAATGGCCACAATATACCTGGTTCTTTTTATTCTTATTGATGTTTATTGGGGGTTGTGCCGGAAGCACAGCAGGCGGTATCAAAGTAATCAGACACCTGCTTCTGATCAAAAACAGTCTAAGAGAATTTAAGGTGATTATGCATCCTAAAGCCTATATACCATTGAAATACAATGGCCATCCTGTAAGTGAACAAATCAAGAACAACATCCTGGCTATTTTTGTATTTTACATCATCATTTTTATAATCGGGTCTTTCCTGCTTACCATCACAGGACTTGACAAAATATCTGCCATGGGCTCGGTTGCCACCTCCATGGGAAATATTGGCCCCGGGCTGAAAATAACCGGGCCAGCTTCAAATTTTTCAACAGTGAGTATCGCGGGAAAATGGATTCTTTCAGCGCTTATGCTGATAGGAAGGCTTGAATTGTTTACAGTAATGATAATCTTTTCCAGGGCTTTTTGGAAGAGATAATAGAAAACACAAATATTTTCAGATAAATAATTTGATCATGCATTCAAGTGTCAGTTCTCAAGTATAAGCCCTATGGTTGCCACCACATCAAGTACATTGATCAACCCATCACCATTTACATCGGCAAATTCATAACAAAATGGTTGCGGATTGAATCCAAGGATATTGTTAACCATTGTGATCACATCCAGAACATTAATATCGCCGTCGCAGTTTGCATCTCCCTTTGATGTGCTGTTATAACATGTTACATATTTCTCACTATGATAGACAAGCTGGTTATTTTGGCTGAAACATGAAAGGTAGCTTCCATCGGGAACATTGGTGGAAAACAACCTGGTAATTGCAGGGAATAACGGCCCGTGGATGCTTCCAATGCCTTCGATCCAAACTTCAGCCAATTCGAGCTCAAAAGCTCCCACAGTGTCAAATAAGATTCTGCGACGATATTCATTGTTGATCAAAAGGCTGTCAACAGTATTTACTATCATCGGAAAATTGTTACCACAGCACCACTTTATAAATGTTGCAGTGTCGCCAGGCTGAAGGTTAAAATTATAAAGTGTATCTTCACGGCTCTGACCAAAACGGAGCAGCATCACCACATCATTTTCTTCTCTCACATAACCCTGAAGCACATTGCCCGTGGAGCCAGGAACAAACATCGGGCTTTCGGTCGAGAATAACTGACCATATGTCAAATCGCCAATTACTTTGATGCCGTCGTACTGATATTGAAAGGTCGCCATACCAAGCCCAAAGTTCGGAAATGATCCGGTGGGAAACTCTGTTACCTCATGCCAGTTTGCATTGTTTAGAGGAAAGGTGTAATTTGGCTGCCCTGAGGCTGCCAATAATGTTAAAAATAATGAGATCGTAAGGATAGTCTTCATCAGCACATGATTTTTGGGTTAATTTTGCAGTGTATTAATAATTACCAAGGATAAACACGAATTATAGCAGGTTGGTTCAAAATATTCTTTACAGACACTATTTTTTAACTCAGCCGCTTGCTGTCACACAATAAATCACTACGACCATTTGGAACAACTTCCTTCATACAAAGATTTGTGGAAAATTGCTTATCCTATCATCTTAAGCCTGCTGGCTCAAAACGTGATCAATGTAATTGATACGGCATTTATGGGACGGGTTGGTGAAGTGGAACTGGGAGCTGCCGCCATTGCAGGGATTTTTTACATTGTGCTCTATATGATTGGTTTTGGCTTCAGCACAGGAGCACAGATTTTAATGGCAAGGCGCAACGGAGAGGGAAAATTCAGGGAAATAGGCAATATCCTGGATCACAGTATGTATGTAATGTTTGCCCTGGGTATTTTCCTGTTTATTACACTCAGGTATTTTTCTCCGGCCATGCTCAGACCATTCATCGTTTCCGATGAAATTTACAATGCCTCGGTGGTTTACTTACAATACAGGATCTATGGGATTTTCTTTGCTTTTTTCAATGTCTTGTCGAGAGCCTTTTTTGTTTCGATAACAAAAACCAGGCTATTGAGTGTGAGTGCAGTGATTATGGCAAGTGTTAACATTCTTCTCGACTATATCCTGATATTCGGTCACTGGGGTTTTCCTCAAATGGGTATTGGGGGTGCAGCCCTGGCATCGGCTATTGCCGAAGGTTGCTCTGCCTTATTTTTTCTGATTTATATTCTCACCATGAGAGACCGCCGACATTACCAGCTTTTTCACTTTCCGTCAATCCATTTTGGCATCATCAGGAAAACCCTCGATGTTTCTGTTTTTGTCATGTTGCAGTATTTCTTATCTCTTGGCGCATGGTTTATGTTTTTTATGATCATTGAGAAAATGGGCGAACGCTCGCTGGCTATTGCAAATATCACACGGAGCATCTACATGGTATTGATGATTCCTGTGTGGGCTTTCAGTGCCACCACCACCACATTGGTGAGCAATATAATCGGGAAAGGCTACCAGCATCTGGTCATCCCGATCATCCGAAAAGTAACCAAAATCACCTTATTCAGTGTGCTGATTATCATTATTCCTCTACTTGTCATTCCAGGTTTACTTATCAGGGTTTACACACCCGATGTTTCTCTTATCGCAGACAGTATTCCCTCGGTATACGTAATCATGGGAGCTACAGTTATGTTTGCCCTCACACAAAACATGTTCAGCGGAGTTTCGGGAACAGGCAGTACCCGTGATGCACTGTTTATTGAAAGTTCAACTCTAGTTGTTTACCTGATTTTTACATGGCTTATTGGTATAAAACTGCAACAACCCATCACCGTTGTGTGGTTTTGCGAATACGTTTATTTTACAGGGCTGGGGTTGATTTCATATGGATATCTCAAATCAAAGCGCTGGCAGAGGAAAGTGATTTAAATCAGGAAACAGATACGAATGAAAAATAAAGTTGTATCACTACTTTTGCTGGCCGGTTCATGTAATGAATTCCACGGATCATCTAACTGATTTTCTGCATTGATGAGCAAAAAAAACATTCATTATGTTTATTTGGTATTCCTGTCCCTGCTGGCAGCCAGCATTCCTGTGTCCAGGTACATGATAAGTGTTTTTCAGTTTTGCCTGGCGGGAATTTTTATCGTCGAAGGCATAAGATTTGAAGTCATCAGGAAATTTTACCAGACACACACACTTCCCGGAATTCTTGTCAGGGCAATACCTTTTCATCTTTATTTCGTCTTCGATGGAATTGCCAGGCAAATAAAACGAGTAGCAGGCAACGGGCTTTTCCGGATTTTTATGCTTTTTGGATTGGTATATCTGGCCGGACTTATTCATACATCTGACATCAGCAATGGACTGAAAGAGTTGCGAAATGTCTTGCCGGTCTTACTTCTTCCAATGTTTTTTACGGCCAAACAAACCATGAGTAAAAACGAGAAGCACCTGATCCTGCTATCGTTCACCCTCAGCGCCAGTGTAAGTAGTTTTATCAGTTTTTCAATATTTTTAAGCGGCGATTACGACGACATTCGCAGGATATCACCATTCATCACCCATATTCACCTGTCAGTTTTTATTGATTTTGCCTTATATATCCTGTTTTACTTCTACAAAACTGGTGTTACAGGGAAACTTTTCAGGTGGCCTGCATCAGGGCTGATGGCCTGGCTGATCATTTTCCAGGTTTTGATTCTGAAATCCCTCACCGGTGTGTTCATACTTTGTATTGGATTATATATAATAGTCGGATTCCAAGATCTGTTTAAAGTACACATAAACAAATATTTACGATTTACTTTGCTGATTCTGACACCTGTTTTAATCATTATCGTTCTGACTGTTTTTATTTTCAGATTCTATCAGGTTGATCCCCTGGAACCTGATAAATTCGAACCATTAACAGGTAAAGGCAATCCCTACCATTTTTATACTGAAAACAGAATGATAGAAAACGGTCATTATGTTTTTATCTATATTTCTGAAAAAGAACTCAGAGAAGAATGGAATAAAGTCAGCAGTTATGATTTTGACTCACTTGACGCCAAAGGCCAGTATCTGAAATATACACTGATAAGGTATCTTACTTCCAAAGGATTAAGAAAAGATGCAAATGGATTGAAACAACTTGATGAATCAGATATCAGAAGAATTGAATCCGGCATGGCCAATTACATTTTTTCACAGAAATATAGCCTGTATCCGCGCTTTTACCAGGTTTTGTGGGAACTTGATGTTTACTTTAAGTCGGGTAATCCAACCGGTCATTCTGTTACCCAGCGTATTGAATCTCTGAGAACCGGCTGGAAGATATTGAAACAATATCCTTTTTTTGGAGTAGGTACAGGCGATCTTGTGCAATCCTATCATCAGCAATACGATCTCTCAGGATCGAAACTGCAAAAAGATGCCCGGATTACCGGCTCTAATCAGTTTCTTAATTTTATGATCTATTTTGGAATCACAGGTTTTATCGTGATAATATTTTCGTGGTTTTACCCTGCCAGACAGCGCCGGGCATTTCATGATCCGTTGTTTACCATGTTTATTGTCATTGTATTGTCAGCAATGTTTAGTGAAGAAATCCTGAGATTCCAAACCGGAATAACATTCTTTGCCTTCTTTTACAGTTTCTTCATATTTCCAATTGTATCAGATGACCAGAAAATAAAACAAATTACTGAAAAACAATAAAATGAGTTCAATCTGTGTCATTCATATCTCAACGGCGGCGTCCTGGAGGGGAGGTGAACAGCAATTGGCCTACCTGGTCAGGGCACTTTCGGAAATGGGTGTAAATCAGGAAGTACTTTGCAGGAAAGATGCTCCGTTTGCCGACTATTGCAGGAAAATGAACATACGGTACATGGAGTTTAATAATACCGGCTCACTGAATGTGCATGCGGCATGGATATTAACCAGGAGATGCAAAACAAGACATAATTGCCTTGTACATTGTCACGACAGCCATGCACATTCAATTGCCTACATAGCTGCATTATTATTCAGAAACAAAAGTCCCGTTATCGTGCATCGCCGTGTTGATTTTCCGGTTGGCAAATCATTTTTTTCAAAAACTAAGTACAATCATCCTGCTATAGCCAGGTATATTTGCGTTTCAGGAGCCATCAGAGACATTCTGATACCATCACTGAGATTCCCCGAAAAAGCCGTCGTTATTCATAGCGGGATTGACCTTGAACGGTTTGCGAATACAGAAGATAATCACACACTGAGAAAGGAATTCGGGCTTTCCGGGAAGCATATATTGATAGGCAATATTGCAGCTTTAGCTCCTCATAAGGATTATTATACGTTTGTGCAGACAGCATCTATTTTAATAAATAAAAAACCTGAATTGCGTTTTTTTATCATCGGTGACGGCCCCGAAATGAATTCCATAAAATACTACGTATCAGGCCTCGGGTTGGAGAATAAAGTATTCTTTACCGGTTTCAGAAAGAATATCCCGGAATTGATAAAAGAATTAAACGTACTTTTGTTGACTTCAAAAACAGAAGGACTGGGAACAACCATCCTGGATGCTTTTGCTGGAGGACTTCCGGTCGTGGCAACCAGGGCAGGTGGAATTCCTGAAATTGTTGAACACCGTAAAACCGGTTTGCTGGCAAAAGTGGGCTGTGCGAGTGAACTTGCTGATATGGTTGAAATGATACTGAACAAAAAACAACTTGCTGAAGAGCTTGTAATCAATGCATTGCAAAAGGTAAAAGATTATGAATATACCCATACGGCTGCCAGGATTTTCCGTCAGTATAAGGATGTTTTGAATGCCGGGTAATGAAAATCAATTCCGCATGAGAGTAGAATAATTCAGGACCCAACCTGTACATGCTGCCAGGGAATTTAATATTGAAAAGAAGTTTCAGGTTGTGCGTAGAAATCATCGTTGCAATCCGAATATCTGACAAAGAACATTTTTTGAACTGCATTGTTGACATTAAACTCTTTTAACTAACGGAAAGCGCATGCCTGAGGAAAGCCTAAATACCGAGTGGTTTGTAATCGTCAATCCCAATGCCGGCAGGCGCAAAGGAGAAAAAGACTGGCCTGAAATTGCCAAGCTCCTCGCTGCTGCCAACATCCGTTTCAAAAATATGTTTACGCAACACCGCATTCATGCCATACGCATGGCGAGAAGGTTTGTGGAAATGGGTTACAGGAATATTATTGTTGTTGGTGGTGATGGAACCATGAATGAAGTTGTCAACGGGATCTTTACCCAATCAAAGCGACCTGCTGGCAGCATTACTGTAGGCCTTATTCCCGTAGGAACCGGCAACGACTGGTGCCGCATGTTCGGAATCCCTTACGACTACAAAGGTGCTATTGACGTAATTACCAGAGGAATAACTTTTCTGCAGGATGTTGCATGGGTCAAATTCATGCAGGCCGGCATGGAAAAAAACAGATACTTTGTCAATATGGCTGGCATGGGATATGATGCAATGGTCGCTGAGAAAGTCAATAAACAAAAAGATCAGGGCAAAGGTGGCCCTTTCTCATATTTCCTCAATATCTTTTCAAGCCTTTTTTCATTTAAGGAAACCCAGATAGAAGTATCAGTTGACGGACAGGATGTGCTGAAAGCCCCGGTATTTACCATGAATGTTGGAATTTGTAAATACAATGGAGGTGGCATGATGCAGTTACCCAATGCCATCCCTGACGATGGTAACCTTGATATGACCGTCATCACACAACTCAACCGGTTCAGCGTCGTGCGCAACGTCAGGAAATTGTATGACGGTTCTTTCACACGCTTGCCCCAGGTGAAAATGTTCAGGGGAAAATCTATTGTAATAAATTCTAAACCAGATGTTTACATGGAGGCCGACGGTGAATCACTGGGGCACAGTCCCTTCAAATTTGGCATTATTCCAAAAAGTCTGAAGGTCATCATAGGTAAAGAAATACAGGTCACAGATACTTCACATGATCTCCAGCCCTGATGAGCTCCATGAGTTCATGCACTGCATCCACCTCAGCAATATTCTTTTTCATCAATGTTCTTCCCTTGTACAGGGATAATTTCCCGTTTCCCTGCCCCACATAACCAAAATCAGCGTCGGCCATTTCGCCGGGTCCGTTTACAATACAGCCCATCACTGCGATTTTTAATCCTTTCAGGTGCGAAGTAGCCTGCCTGACTTTTTCAAGTGCTGCTTCCAGATCATATTGCGTACGACCACAACCCGGGCAGGCAATATATTCCGTTTGAGTGATCCGGCTACGCGTGGCCTGCAACACACCAAATGCAATCCTGGCTAAGTCCTGATCATTTATCCTGCTGTTTTTCAAATAAATGCCATCACACAAACCATCAATCAGAAATGGAGCCAACCGCATGGCGGCATGAACAGCAAACCGGTTTATGTCAGGGTCCTCTTCAGCATATGATAACAACACAGGCCAGGTAAGGTAATTTTCATCCGCAATTTTTATGATTTCACGGGTTTTGTGAACGGATGACATACCGGTCAGGATAAACACCGGGATAATGTTTCCCTTGTTTAATTCAGGTATTTTCAATAAAGAAAATACGTGCTCTTTAATAGGATCAATTTGCAGGTAACTGATTTCCTGATGATTGAAATAGTAACTCTCCATCGTAACCATTTTTCCGGTATTTCCTTCTGTCGCAAGGTCTTCGTTGATCGTATGCATTTCTGCCTGACCCCAAAGAACTACAGGAAGATTATCTCCACCTATTTTGCCCACCAAATGGGTCTTGCGCCGACGATATTCAACATCGGGCTTTCCTGCAGGAGAAAACGCCGGGCTTTCTGGTCCGATACTTTGGGTTTTTACTTGCTGGTAAAACGCTACGATCTCTTTTGCAACCGGTATCTCATTTTCAGGAGCCTCAGTAAGTGAAACCCTGATGGTATCACCAATGCCGTCAGCAAGCAAGGTTCCTGTGCCCGCTGCTGATTTCAGCCGACCTTCCAGTCCATTTCCAGCCTCCGTTACCCCAAGATGAACGGGATACTGCATCTGCTCGGCAATCATTTTTTGCACGAGCAACCTGGTTGCTGCTACCATCACGCGAACATTGCTTGATTTCATTGAGAGAACGAGTTGATGAAATCCTGCAGCATGACATATCCTGACAAACTCCATGGCTGATTCAGCCATGCCGGCAGGTGTGTTGCCGTAACGCTGCATAATGCGCCCCGAGAGTGAACCATGATTGGTACCTATCCGTATGGCAGTTCCAAAATTTCGGCAAATATCAAGCAGTGGTTGCAGCTTTTCAGCAATCCTGCCTAGTTCAGCGTTATACGCTGCATCGGAATACCGGTTACGTATCAATCGTTTATTTATGTAATTCCCCGGATTGATCCTCACTTTCTCAACAAGACCCGCTGCTTTTTCGGCAACTGCCGGGTGAAAATGTACATCTGCAATCAGGGGTGTATTGATCCCTGTTCTGCGTAACTCGCTCTTAATTACGGCAAGGTTTTCAGCTTCCCTGGTATTTTGGGCAGTAATCCTGATCATATCGCAACCCACTTCATATAGTCTTTTACATTGTGCGACGGTGGCGCTGGTGTCAAGTGTCGGAGTGTTGGTCATGGATTGAATAAGTACCGGATGGCCGCCTCCAACCACAAGGTCGCCAATTTTTACCAAAGCAGGATTCCAATTCGGAAAAACAGGTTGTTTTGAATACATCAGGAATAGTCTTGAATTTTCAGCAAAAATAGTTAACCTGTCACAACTGCGACAGAAATTCAACCAGACCAGTGTCTGAATTAGTGAGGTTGAGTTTGCGGCGAAGCCGGGTTCGTGCAACTTCAATACTCCTGATGGATTGTCCGGTGATACTGGCAATCTCCTTGGTGCTCATATTGAGTCTTAAGAATGCACAAAGCCTGCGGTCGTTGGGCGAAAGATCAGGATTTATGGCATTCAGCCTGTCATAAAAATTATTATGTACCTGGTGAAACCGCAGTTCGAATTCATTCCATGCAGTTGAATCCTGGGTTTTCTCAAGTCCCCGCACAATATCGAGCATCAACTGCTGATCTTCTTTTCGTAGCGATCTGCTGTATCCCTGAACTTTCTTTACGATCTCATGTACCAGTTCATTCTTTTGAATTTGATACATCACATTGGTTGCCAGCTCTTTATTTCGCAATTCCAATTCCCTGTGAAGGGTGATCTTCTCAAGTTCAAGATTCTTTGAAACCAGCTTCATATTTTCTTTTTCCAGTTTCAACCTTCGCATACGGCTCCATGAAAGGAAGTACAGCAAGGCTAAAATAACCAGGATCAGAACCATTGCAAGGCCGGCAATAAGATATTTTGTTTGCAGTCTTTTTTGCTGTGCCTGCCTGATCAGATCCTGCTGTTCAAATTGTGAAGTTAATTCAATACGTGTGAGTTCCCTGAGCGTTTCCTCGCGGTTCATAATATCATTGAATTCCTTAAGCAGAATATGGTATCTCAGCGCAGAATCTGCCTGATTGTGAACCTGATAATAGTCGAAAATGTCATTGCAGATTTCAGCTTTCAATGAAATATTTCCGGTTTCTCCGGCAATTGAAAACGCTTTTTTCAGGTAATCCTCTGCTGCGCAATAGTTTTTCATGCTGTTATGATACCTGGCAATCATCTTGTAAGAAGATGCCTCTCCCGATCTGTCGCTGGCTTGCAACCTGATTTCAAGGGCCTCCTGAATCAGCGAAAATGCTTCCTCTGTTTTTCCCGTCTCAAGCATTACTGAACCAAGGTTGTTGAGCAACATGGCCAGTACAGCATTTTGCCCGGGAGTTTTCCTTGCCAGACTAATTCCACGGCCGTAATATTCAATTGCCTGGATCACATCCTTCTCGCGCTGGTGTATGACTCCAAGATTGTTGTAAATGTGAATGGATTCTTTATTAAATGAATTTAAGGTATCCCCGGGATCAAGCTGGCGAAAAGCCTCAAGTGCACCAAGAAAGTATTTTTTTGCCTGTTCATGTTGCTCTATTTTAAGATGAATTGCACCAAGATTAACCTGGGCATAAGCAATGGATTTGGCATTTCCCAAATTCTGCTGAATTTCGATGTACCTATGAAAATAATTCACAGCAATGGGAAACAAACCCTGTGAAAAAGACACATTGCCAAGATTGAACAGCGCATATGAAATTATTTGCCTGTCTCCATTCTTTTCTGCGATTTCAAGTGCTTTACGTGAATATTGCAGCGACAAAGACAAATCGGTATTCTCGTAAATCCTTGATATATAGACCAATAAGTTGACTTTAGCAGAATCACTCTCAGCGGTCTCGAACAAATAATTTAATGAATCAAGCTTTACCTGGTTATCTGCCCCTGCATGGACATATAACAGCATAAAAACTGCAAAAGATATTGCACCTTTAATCATCATCCTGCTCAACAGCTAAATGGTTGATCATGGCAAAAGTAATAAACTTTTGCTCCGGAGTAAAATCAGATATTTTTTGTATGCTCTGTCACAATCACCAAATGCAGAGAGTTTCAAAAAGCTATGCTTAAGAAACTGACTGAAAAATTTATTGTCAATCCCAATCAGTCTTTTCATAACAAATGATTGAGTCCGGATTGGGCACCGGGAATAACAAACTAACGACCATTGAACAGTATCAGGCATAATCCCGGCTTTGAAAATCTTTCAAATCACGACACGAGTTGTCTGTTCCGGACATTCGGGTTATATTGAATCGTCATCAGAATTTACAAATTCCATAGTAAATTACAACTTAACAAATCATCAGGAAGCTCATAAGCGGTTAATTCAAATGACGATCCTGGGATAACCAGACTTAATCGTTTACCTGTACAGGTATGTTTCAGATAATCGGATCATTACAGACAATATTATTACGTCCTAATGCAAGGTGTGCTCAAATCCTGAATGACTTTCATAATCAGGATTGAAACAGTCAGTCATCTGGTCACTTCAGAACCCGGGAAACACTCTGGTTTTCAATCAGCATTGCTTTTTCTTAAGACACTACTGAGATTGTTTTACAATTATTTGTTAATCAGATAAATAGATATTCAAAGTAAAATAAAAAAATTTTTGCTTACATTTTATGTAGTTTTGATTTTCATTCTACCTTTGACGGCCTGAAATATCAGGAAGAATCATGCCGGTACCTGTACTTTTAGGGCTGAGCATTCAGGATAAACTTCTTTGGTTTACCGTGGTATCTGGATTCCCTGGATATAATAAGTTTTGTACTGTTCATTCAAAGCAAGTAGAAAAAGATGAAAAACCTTATTGCCTTCTGCCTCTTCAGTGTATTGGTTTCGCAACAGCCTATTGCACAAAATTTTAATAAATTTGCAGTAGTTGTAGGATGTGCTGATTACCAGCGCAATGATCTCGATTTACGCTATTCCGATGACGATGCATACCGTTTTTATGCATATCTGAAAAGTCCTGTTGGTGGCTCACTGCCTGATGAACATATTGCAGTGCTTGTTGACGAAGCAGCCGGCAAAAGCAATATTCTTCAAACCATGAACGACATTTATTCAAAAGCTTCGGCCAACGACATGCTCATATTTTATTTTTCCGGGCACGGAACCGAAGGTGCATTTTGCCCCACCGATATAACCGATCAGTACAGCACGTTGTTGCAACATAGTGAAATCAAAGCGGTTTTTAAAAAATATCCCGCAAAGTACAAAATCTGTCTTGCTGACGCATGTTTTTCCGGTGGCATTTACCAGGGAAAGCCTGAGTCACAGGCAACTTCATCCTCCTCATCTGAAACATCAGTAATTATCATGATGTCATCGGCTTACACCGAAACATCCCAGGAAAACCCAAAGATCAGGCAGGGTATTTTCACCTATTACCTGCTTAAAGGATTGAAAGGTAGTGCCGACCGGGACAAAGACAACGTGGTCACACTCGAAGAATTATTCCCCTATATTAAAGCCAATGTATTGAATTTTACTGAAAAAAGGCAAACTCCCTTCATTGAAGGTAACGCCTCACGTTATATGCCCATTGGCATGATCAAATAATTCATTTCCATGTGTCAAACATAGAATTCCGTGGTTTTATATGAGTATTCTGCTGCATAATCCGTTATCAATCTTTGCCCCTGGCAGGCGCGAAAATATGGAAGACTGCATCTTTCCGCTGCATACTACTGCCACTGCTGACAACAGGTATTTCATTGTTTGCGATGGCATGGGCGGACATGCTTCGGGAGAAATAGCCAGTAAGCTTGCCTGCGACAGTTTGGCTGATTACTTTATAAATCATAAAACCAGTGACGTAACACAGGAATATCTGATGGATGCATTTCATCATATTGAAGGAATGTTTGATGAATACATTAACAACCATCCCGGAAGCTGGGGAATGGGAACCACGCTGGTAATGCTATATCTTTGTTCAGATAAGGCTGCAATAATGCATTGTGGCGATAGTCGCTGCTACCATATCAGAGGAAACGAACTGTTGTGGAGAACCCAGGACCACAAACTTATCAACGATTGGGTCAAACTTGGATTGTTAAGTGCCAAAGAAGCAGAAAAACATCCCAGGTCCAATGTAATTACCAGGGCAATACAAGGCTACAACGTGCTTAAGGTCAGGCCGGATTTGCATTTCATTTCCGGTGTCAAACAGGGCGACTATTTCTTTTTATGCACCGATGGAATCAATGAAAGCGTGAGCGATGATCAGTTGTGTATGATTCTTTCATCAACCGGAAGCGACCTGGAAAAAATCAGCGTGATCCAAATGCTGTGTGAAGGAAACTCTAACGACAACCACTCAGCGTTTCTGTTGAATATTAAAGAGGTACAGAACCACTTATCAAAAGAATAAATTAAAATTTGCAATACTTGTTATATGAACGATTTTCTAATGATAGGAAGAGATGCATGCAACCATCTTGTCATCAGAGCACCAAATGTTAGCAGCAAACACTGTTCGATCAGGAAACTTCCTGATAATGAATTCATCGTTGAAGACCACGACAGCACCAATGGTACCTTGATCAACGGAAGGCTTATCCAGCAGGCACGACTACAACCTGGCGATCAGCTTTTATTGGGTGGATATCCTGTAGAAGTAAAACTGGTACTGAGTCTCTTCGACTCTGCCCAAATTAAGCAGGGTCTTGATTATGAGGAATTACGCAGGCAGGAGTTGATCTTCGAAGATTTCGAAAGGCTGAAAATTGTTTATGAGAACTACCTGAAAGATAAACGCAGGATCATGAAAAGCAGTAACCTGAAAAGTACAGGCGTCAGGGCTGGTCTATCCTTCATTCCTGTAGTTGGCGTTGCATTGGGTATCCTCTCTACCAGCGTCACCGGCAATCCCCAGGATAAATTAATGGAACTTGAAGAAAATTTCAAAAAATCCTATATCTGCCCCGGATGTTATAAATTTCTTGGTGCCGAACCTTTTATTAACCTCGAAAAAAGAGGTTACTGTATCATCTGCAAAACCAAATGGACAAAACAAATTCGATCCACCTGAATTCCTCAACAGATCAACACATTCTCTCATCCTCACATTAACATATTGACACATCCTCACATCAACTCATCAACAAATTATCACATTAACACTCAAAGCCAATGACCCAGCAAGAAAATACCGGTTTCGTAGCACCAGAACCGGATGAAACATCGAAGGAGCAAAAAACAGGCAAGACCATCAGCCGTAAACGAGCTTTCGTAACGGCCGGAAGCGCACTCTTTGCAGGTGCTGCCATGAGTGATATTACTCAAAATCAGGATATTCCCGAGATTCTCCTCGACAGTGACAGCGACGGAGTAGCCGATACTGTACTGACCGATGCCAACCAGGATGGTGTTTTTGACACCACCTCCCCCCTACCGGACGATGAAAACACTTCCGGTGAAATTTCCCCGCCGCAGGTGTGGAATCCAAACACCGCTCCGATGGCAGGACCAGAAACCGTAAACGATAACATGTCATTCAATGAAGCATTTGCAGCCGCCCGCGAAGAATTGGGTCCAGGTGGAGTATTTACATGGCATGGAGAATATTACAATACTTTTTATGCCGAAGAACTCAATGAAAGCAATCAGCCAACCATTGAATACGCTACCACTGATCATCATGAATTACCGGAAATAGACTATGATGCAGGCATGCCAGATGCGGGTGATGTACCCGGGCAGGATATGCCATCAGCAGAGCCAGGATCTGAGGCTCATGCCATGGCAGCAGACTTTGACATGGATGGCCGGATTGACGCTGTATTGGTAGATCTGAACCAGGATGGAAGCGCCGATATCCTGTATACTGATATCAACCAGGATGGACAAATCACCGACGATGAATTCATGGTCATTCATGATCCTGAAGCCCTCACTGTTCCTGAAACTCCCGCCGATGGATCTGTCATGACCTTTGACGCAAATGCCGATGGCATTGACGATCTGCTGATCGCCGATGTGAACCAGGACCAGGTAGCCGACATCATGGGAATTGATCAGAATATGGATCAGAATATTGAAGAATCAGAAATCACCATATTGAATCCGGAAGCTATGGAAGGAGTTCAGTTCGGACCGGAACCTGTTGAATATTCAGGTGAAGTTTCCAGCGATATACCCGAAGACGTTCCCGACGAAGTGCTCGAAAGTATGGGCGATGACCTGTCGAGCCTCGAAGACAATTTCGATGAAATTGATGAATGGTCCTGAATCCGGATTATAACATGCAGTTCTGAATCAATGCGGATAATGCCATGTGGTATAACTGCATATTTCCGGATAGCTGCAACTGTCATCTCTTTCATCTGAACTCTGCCGGACTTGCTTTTTATGTTCCCAGGCAAGGGCTATTTCAAAATCAGGATGCGCTGAATCAGTAATTCAAGATGAATCTAAAGTTTTATGCAAGCTTTTCAGCACTGTTTAAGTTCCTAACATTCATTCAGATATGCAGTTAAAATGTAACAAATGCCAGAAAGTAATCACAATAGTTGATGATAAACTTCCCAGGGATAAAGATAAGGCCATGGTGAAATGCCCCGGTTGCCAGCAGATTCTGGTATTTTCAATCCCTCAGTCGCTAAGGAAACCAGTTTCCCAGGCAGAGAAAACCATCATCACACAAGGACCGGTACAGCCTACAACAGGTTTACCAAGGCTCCTCAACCTTTCGGATAATACGGAATACCTTCTCAAATCAGGCAGAAATATTATTGGGCGACACGCGGATATCAGCATCCCCGACGATGCCTATATAAGCCGCAGGCATTGCCTGATCGAAGTTTTTGAGAAAAACCAGGAAACACGCTGCATCCTCACTGACGACGGAACCATCAGTGAAAATGGAGAACCCAGCACCAACGGTACTTTTCACAATGAACTCCGGTTGACCCGTTACGATAAGGTGTTTCTAAGTCACGGCGACAAAGTACGTATTGGCCACACAGATTTTGTTTTTAAGAACGATTAATATATCAAGCAACCATGATAGGAGAAAAGATACATCATTACCAGGTAACACGCTTAATTGGCGAAGGGGGAATGGCTTCGGTTTATGAAGCTGTACACGAAAAATTGCAATCGAAAGTTGCGATCAAGGTGTTAAATCCGGTGCTCACGGCAAACCATAACATCCGGCAGCGTTTTGAGAATGAAGCCAGATTTATGGCCAGCCTTACTCATGCAAATATTACCCGTGTGATTGACTATGAAGAACGCCCCGGATTACTGGCCATTGTTATGGAATTACTTGAAGGCGAAGACCTGAATGCCAGAACCAGACGAAAAGGCGCCATGACGTTGGAAGAAGCAGTTGCTGTTTTTATCCAGGTACTCGATGCTTTCGATTATGCACATCAGAAAGGCATTGTGCACCGCGATGTAAAACCATCAAACATCTTCATTGAACCCTCAGGAACAGTAAAAATTCTTGATTTTGGTATTGCCAAACTGCTCAGCACCGGCGAAGATATGACCATGACCGGAACACAAATGGGAACCCCGGTATACATGAGTCCCGAACAGGTAAACACCGATAAAACCCTTGATCACCGCAGCGATATATACTCACTTGGCGTTACACTGTATTACCTGCTTAAAGGCGAGCCTCCTTACGATGTTACCACCAACTCAAGCTTTCAGATCTATACACGCATTGTGCAGGAACCTTTGCCTCCACTCGGTGTATATCCTGAAATGGATATTGTGATCGGCAAAGCAACCCATAAGGATCGTAATCTCCGGTACCAATCCTGCCGTGAATTTAAGGCAGTGTTGCTTGAAAACACACAGCAACAAAAAAAACCTCAGCACAGATCTGCACCGGCTGTGGATATGGAGAAAACCCTGATTGATACACCACAACCACGGCCGGAAGTCGAGAAGAAACCTGAGCAATCGAAAAAACCTGAGCCGGCTGAAACTGAAAAAAAGCCTGAAAGAAAACCTGTACCCACCAGGAAAGACGAAAATACTTCCGGAACCGGCAACAGAAGCAGAATTAAGTTTATAGCTCTTACCGGTGTTGGTATTCTGATCGTGGCGGCTGTTGTGATGTATGCACTTCAACCTGATTTATTCATAAAAATTTTCAATCCTGCTGAATTACAGCGCCGTAGAGAAGAAGCATCACAGTACCTCGAAAAAGCCAAGGCTGAATATAACAAGACCTTTGCTGCGCAGAATTTCGACACCGCCGTATTTTACCTGAAAAAAGCTGCCAGCCTGGATCAGGAAAATCCAGAAATATTTTATTTTTTAAGCGATGCCCTGTACCACACAGTTTCAAAAGATGGCCTGGATCTTACCGGGCTGAATTACAACACCATAGCCGAAGCCAGCACCGCCATTGAAACAACCATTAAATTAAATCCGGCCTATACAAATGAATTCAGGAATTATGATATCCATTCGCGACTCACTATCTGGTGGGGAGAACTTGCACTACATTACCTTGCATCCGGTGACAGAGACTCGGCGCTGATAGCTTTAAGCGAAGGTAAAAAGCGGGGAGCTTTTAATGATGTTGTGCTCGAACTGGCAAGAAACACGATGAATTCCTGCGATGAAAATTCTCTTCTGTTCCAGTATTATGATATCACTTTCTATCCCTTGCTGTATCTGCAAACTATCGAAAATCTCCGTACCGATATTAAACCCATACATGTGGGACTTCTTGAAACAAGCTGGTACTTCAGTTATTTGAAAAACAGGCTGATGATACCTGCATCCTTCGGTGAAGTCTGGTTTGCATTGCTGCTTGAAAAACCCTGGGAAGTGAAATTGATGAGCATTGACAATGTGAATACAAACCAACAGTTTACCTGGTGGCTCTGGCCTGATAATGAAGGCAAACTGACAGTGCGCTCCCAGGTGATGGTTGATATCATTACTTCCAATAAGTTCTCGAATCCTGTATGTTTCAACCTGGCTTTCGATAACCGGTTCATGCTCAGTCTTGGCAGCAACCTTCATCCGGAAGGTATAGTGTATAAGCTGAAAACCGAAGCTGCAAACAAACGAAGTCTGATTCACCAGACCAGGCTGCAACAACTCAATTTTCCGGCGGTTCAAAACAGCAGCATTCCTTCGTTTGAACTCAGAGCAATGCTCGATTTTGTACGAAACGAATATCTGAGCCTGATAAACCATCTGTACGACAATGGAGATCAAGCCAGTGCGATCATTTTTAAAAACCAACTGGAGAAAAATATACCGTTGGCCAATTACCCCTTCTACTACAAAGAAGTAGATAACTACTATCTGTCAACTATCGCCAAAATAAGTTTTACTGACGATCAACGCCGTGAGAAAGAAAAATCAGATATTGCTGAGTATCTTCAAAAAAATAACCTGAGCGGAACGCCCACCCCGAGCGGGCTTTACTACATAGAACAAAAAGCCGGGTCAGGGGTGAAAGCGCAGCCAGGAAAGACTGTGAAGGTTCATTACACCGGAACACTTCTCAACGGAACGAAATTCGACTCATCGTTCGATCGTTCAGAACCTTTTACTTTTAAGTTAGGTTCAGGGCAGGTGATCAATGGGTGGGAAGAAGGAATTGCGCTGATGAGGGCAGGAAGTAAAGGCCTGCTGATCATCCCTTATGATCTGGGCTATGGCGCAAGAGGTGCGGGCACCCTGATTTCTGCCTATAGCACACTGGTGTTTGAAGTAGAATTGCTGGAAGTTAATTAACAAATTCAGAATCACAGAATACAAAGAAATATGTTCAAGAACTTTAAGCTGGCAAGTGAAATGGTCAGGCAACAGGAACAGCTTGAAGAGTATAGAAAAATGCAACGCGATATGGCCCGGATATCGCCGAATCCGAAAGACAATTTTGATGCGTTGGTGTTGCTTTCTGAGGAGAAACAATCAAGGTTCAGGATCACAGGCGATATACACCGGTTCGTCATCAGTTGCAAACCCGACTACCTGCCTATCCTGCTGTGGCTTGTGTTCATCACCGCTATGCTGGTCAGTTCCCGTAACGACCTGAGCCTATCCATCATGCTGTTGCTTACCTTTTTCCTGCTAATCCTCATGATGTTTACTTATAAGTTTGGAAAAACAACGTATGATATCACCGTTGACAACTTTCAGAAACAAATAAGTATGAAAAGCAACAATCCCATTGCCAGGTTCCTGAGACCGGAAATATTGATTGATTTTAAAGACTTTAAAGGGTTGTCGTCGAGAAGAGTCGCCACCAAACTCAAAGACGGGTCTGGTACTTACTACCAGAAAATTAGCATCCACTATGGTGAAAATATGACCGGAATGATCTACCTGGTTAATGGTCCGTTTTATTATGTCAACCATGAAACTTTTATTGATAACTTTACAGCCCTGATCAGGTAGCCTGACCTGATTTCTTTTTCGCAAACTCCATCTAAGAAAGGATTTAATTATGACACAGAAAACAAATACCGGTGACATTTGCTGCCCCAGGTTCGATCCGGCACCCTGGGAGGAAGCCATCAACGTATGGGAAGCAAAGAAATTCATTAAAGCCAGTGTGCGCACCATCTTTTATATGCCCCTGAATTTTGGGAGCGTGATACGCAAACTTGATGCGCAACTCAGAAAAGCAGGTAAAAATTTGAGTGACAATGTATGCCTCTCGGATCACACCTCGCAATGGAATATGGATATTTATGTATCCGTTGATGAAGATATTGCCGGCCTCAAAACCGTGGAACTGAGCGGCAATTTTCTGAGCAAGGTGTATGAAGGCAGTTTTAAAGAAACCCGATCCTGGTGCAGCAACTTTGAAGCGTTCGCCAAAAACAAAGGGTACAAAATCATCAGGATGTTCATGTGGTACACAACCTGCCCCAAATGTGCAAAGAAATACGGAAAAAATTATGTGGTCATCATCGCGCAGGTAGAGAAAGTATGAGCGAAAACATAAGAATCGTGCGCATCGGTGCTGACAACCTGGAAAAATTTCCGGAAGTCATCTGTTTTATCAATCCCAAACATAACAGCTATCCTCTTAAGATAGAATGGCTCAAAAACAGATTTGCAGAGGGGCTCTGCATCAAACTCCTGTATGTGGAGGGCAGTAAACGGGCAGCCGGATTCATTGAATATGTTCCGGGCGAAAATGCCTGGCGCGCAGTCTCAGCAACACAGTACATGTTCATTCACTGTTTGTATATGTACCCGAACGAAAACAAGAACAAAGGGTACGGGTCGCTGCTGATCCGCGAATGCCTGAATGATGCCCTTACACAAGAAAGAGCCGGAGTGGCTGTCGTTGTAAGCGATAAAGCATTCATGGCGGAAAGAAACATTTTTCTTAAAAACGGTTTCGTTCCCGTACAAAGCGACGGTGCTGGGAACGAACTGCTTGTAAAATCGCTGAAAGCAGCTCCGCTTCCTGCTTTCAATAACTGGCAGGAAAGGCTCAGCGCCTTCGGGGGACTGCACATTGTGTATTCAAAGCAATGCCCCTGGGTAGCCCGTTTGATTGATGAAATAAAGGCTTCAGGGATCATGGAAAAACTTGAGATCCATATAAGCGAACTAACCACCCCTGCTCAGGCACAACAGGCTCCTTCGGTGTATGCTACCTTCAGCCTGATCCACCACGGAAAGCTCCTGGCTGACCGCTATATCTCGCTGACCAGATTCAGGAATATCCTGAAACAACAGAAATTGTTACCCGCCGTTCTGTTTTAAGAGAAAAAAACACCTGATAAACAGGAGTCTGCGAAAAAAATCCTGCCCGTTGCGTTGCTTGATTGCTGCCGGAAGTATCTAAACCTAAATTATAAAACCATGGAACATACCGGATTGGAGCGTCTTGTCAGACTGATAGGCTTGTTGCTGGGCAACAAACGGACAACCGAAGCGCTGGCCGTGATGCTTGAATGCGATCGCCGCACCGTGCAACGGTATATCCAACTGCTCAAGACAGCCGGCTTCCTGGTGGAATACCATAAACGCGGAATCCCATTCCTGAGCACACGCAAAGGCAGGCTAAAAGATATCAGCGACCTGGTGCACTTCAATGAAGAAGAAGCCTTCATCCTGCGCAAGGCGATTGACTGTATCAGCGGCGATACCCTGCTGAAACAGAACCTCAAAAAGAAACTATACAGCATCTACCATTTCCCCGAAGTTGCCGAGATTGTGGTAAAACCTGAACTGGGCGAAACAGTACACCGCCTCATTGAGGCAATGGGAGAAGAAAAATGCGTGCGCCTGCTGGATTATCATTCGGCTCACAGCAATACGGTGGCCGACCGCATAGTGGAACCATATCAGTTTACCACCAATTACACACAGGTTTGGTGTTTCGACCTGAACGACAAGCGTTGCAAACTGTTTACCACCGCAAGGATCAGGGAAACGGAAGTCCTCGAAAAACCCTGGATGTTCAAAGCAAAGCATGAG
>CAYQRU010000032.1:0-32430 GCA_964419945.1 uncultured Bacteroidales bacterium
ATTTCTCAAAACAGTTGGGGTTATACCTCTGTTGGAGTTTATGATCAGAATGTGCTGGATGCCATTGATTATTTTAACATCAATGGGGGAGGAAATGCACTGATGGATGGTGGCATCACCATTTTTGCAGCAGGCAACGATAATGCTACCGGTGCATGGTATCCCGGGTATTATTCCGGAACGTTTGCAGTAGCATCAACCAATCATAATGATGTTCGTTCGTATTATTCAAATTATGGAGCATGGATTGATATTTCAGCCCCCGGAGGTGAAACAAATTCGAGCTCTAACAGGGGCGTTTTGAGTACTCTTACCAATAATACTTATGGATTTTACCAGGGAACTTCCATGGCCTGTCCTCATGTATCAGGTGTGGCTGCCCTTCTTATTTCCCATGTTTACGGACAACTCACGCCACAGGATATTTCGGATATACTTGTTAATTCCACCGACGATCATTATGCTGTGAATCCTGGTTTTATCGGTCAATTGGGTAGTGGTAGATTAAATGCACACCAGGCACTTCTCGATGCCCAAAGTTATCTCAGTGGCGTGATGAATCCCACCAATGTTGCCGCATCAGCGCTTGGTTCCGATGAAATTTCGATATCCTGGAATAAGAATCCGGATAATGACAACGTGATGCTGGCCTGGTCAGCAGAAAATATTTTTGGATCTCCTGATTCCGGAGTGGTATATCAACCGGGAAATACTCTTCCCGGCGGAGGAGTTATCCTTTACAGAGGAACTGACTCCCAGTTTCTCCATACTGATCTTGAACCAGCTACACAATATTACTATAAGGTATGGTCTTACAATAATCAGACTGTTTATTCAAGCGGGCGATCAACATCGGCATATACCGGATGTGATGTTTTTCAGCTTCCATTCAGCCAGGGATTTGAACTGACAACCACTGTGCCTGTTTGCTGGACCCAGGAATATGTTAGCAGTACTACCAACTGGTTGATTGGCGCAGGAAATGGCGGTAGCAATCCATCAAGTGCATACCAGGGAAATGCTAACGCGTATTTCAAAGTTACCGGTTTTACGGGAGGAGGAAATACTACCAGGTTAATTTCTCCTGAAATGAACCTTGCCGGATATCAATCAGCACAACTCTCATTTTATTACACCAATCAACGCCGCACCTTCATAATTTTCAGCTATCAGGATGAGTTGAGGGTGAAGTATAAAACCTCCCCCGATGGAACATGGCAAACTTTGGCAACCTACAATACAAATGTTGCCAACTGGACTGCAGTAACTTTACAACTGCCAGAAACAAGCGCAACCTATTTTATAGCATTTGAAGCTGTTTCTAATCTCGGCCACGGTGTTTGTATTGACAATGTCTCGGTAACCGGGACTGGTGCCACATTACCTGTTGTCAGCACCGGACCAGTTTCAGAGGTTACCTCTAATTCAGCATTGTCGGGAGGCAATGTTACCTGGGAAGGCGGCTCCGCCGTTACACAACGGGGTGTTTGCTGGAGTGTGAATCCAAATCCAACACTTAACGACAGCCATACATTGGATGGCAGTGGATCGGGAATCTATGTTAGCCAGTTGCAGGGTTTAGATCCCAATACTCAATATTATGTGAGGGCTTATGCCACCAATGCAGTAGGCACTGCTTATGGCAATCAGCAAAGTTTTACCACACTTTCTCCCATTATCGCTGGCGATGCCAATTGCGATGGCATGGTCAATGTCATTGATGTGATTGCTGTAGTAAATTTTATACTTGGAAACAATCCACAACCTTTTTGTATTGAAAATGCCGATGTGAACCTGGATGGAATCGTTAACGTAATTGATGTGATCGGCACCGTAAATGTGATTCTTGGCGGTACCAAATCTTCACTGGATAAAATCAACTCTCAGCAAGCCAGCATTTATCTGACACATACTGGTATTGAACTGCAGAGTGATGGCACACTGGCCGGACTGCAGTTTGAACTTAATGGTATCAATCCTGAACAGCTTGAGTTTTTACTGGATGGCCTTCAGTTTGCATACAATCTGAAAAACAATACGTTAATCGGAATTATTTTCAGTTTTGAAAACTCTTGCCTGCCGTCCGGCAATATTGAAATTTTTAGATTTATAACCGAACCATCTGAAGTTTCCTGGGGAAAAGTAATTGCAGGAAATACCAGTGCCGAAGAAGTTTCTATCATCAAACACCAGGCTAAGAATACCGGAGCAACAACTTCACTAACCGAAATCACTATTTTCCCAAATCCATCAACCGGAATTTTTACAGTTGAAACTGCTGAAAAAATAATCTGCCAGGTGTTGGATATCATGGGTAAAACACTTGCAGAAAGTATAATTCATCCTGGTTTGCACCGTATTGATCTTTCCGGTTATAACAAGGGTCTGTACTTTCTGAAAATATCCGGAACTGAACACATAAATATGCATAAGCTGGTAGTCAAATAAGATAACTTACTCAGTCATCAATCAAAGGGCGTAAATCAGATCACGATTTACGCCCTTTGAATTTATTTTAAATCCTGTTGGATATATTTTACCAAAGGTTACAGCCTGGTTTTATTCGGATATTATTAACTTCATATTTTTGCTGATGGCATTCCCAGGATGTCTATCGGGAGTAGCAAACAAATGCAGCAGATAATTGCCTGCTTCCAGGTTTTTCCCTGTATTCAGTTCAAACTGATAAGTTCCCTCCTGCAATCCATTTTCCTGCAGTTTCCACACTTCTTTGCCTGAGATATCCGTAATACGTATGATAGTTTCGGAGAGACAGGGGATTCCAATTTCAACAAAGAACCTGCCTTGTGAAGGATTCGGATAGGCTTTTAGTACATAATCTTCTGCTATGATTGCAGGAGCATATTCAAATTTTTCAACTTTAACCTCTGCAGCATTATAATTTGAAGCAATCACATCGCCCCAGGAAAGGCCCTCTGCATGATTCGTCAGGGAAAAAAGTCTGATCTTCCCGGAAGGAAATGGTTCATTATTAAGGCTGTAAACGATGCCGGTTAGCTTTCCATCCACAATGGCTGAGGCAAATTCATATCCACTCAACACCAGATGCAGTTCTCCGGATTGCAGCCCCTGAATCTCAAATTGTAATCCTGATATCGTTCCGTCACTTTGCAGTGCTATACCATCATGGTTCAGAAAAATCCTGGCGCTCTTCGAATTTACCGGTAATGTCGCTGTTTTTTTTCCACTGAGTATAATATTCACTGTTCCAACAACATCAAGCACATTGATAACACCATCGCTGTTGATATCGGCGTTATCAGGACAGAACGGACTTGGATTCTGTGCAAGAATATAGGAGATCATAGCAACGAGATCCAGTACATTGACAACACCATCGCAATTGGCATCGCCATGCATTACCTGATTTCCACCAATCGTCCATACGGCTTCCCAGCCCTGGGCATTGTAAAAATTATTTGAACGGAATATCACCATCATTTCTCCGGTATTGGAAGTAACTGCCGGAGGGATAGTATTACCGGAAAACTGGCCAAGCACCTGATTTCCAGGGATGCGCAATATCTGAATATAATCCTTATCTGATTCAGTATTCAATGAAGTGAAAGAAAGTGTAACACTGTCGGCATCCGGCGGTTTTATATACCATCTGCAAAAACTGTTGTTGTTATAGTTAAATTCACCACTTCCATCACTAAATTCACCATGTGGATCGAGGACTGTTGTAAGGCCACTGCAATATACCGGCAACGTACATGTATATTCGGCAAACCAACCTGGTGCATTGCCATTAGCATCAGTGAGGAATTTTATAAACATCCGGTCACCTGTCACCGTAACGGAAGCAGGCAGGGTGGTTCCGGAAAAGGAACCCAGAACAGGAGCATTGTCATCATCCCCGTTATACACAGTCACGATATCATTAGCCTGGGTATTGAATTTCAAAAAATTAAGTGTAATTGAAGTAACCGAGTCAGTTGGCGCAATCAGCCAACTGTAATTCACATTGTTCAGATAATTATGGATAGGTCCGCTTCCGTCTTCCAAAGTTCCGCGTGTGTAAGGAATAACTTTGGTTTCTCCGTTATTGTATAAGGGATAATTCGCCGATGGAGGGTAGAAATTGCGCACAACAGCCTGCGAACCACTAAAAGGAGGATCATTACCCGGATTTAAGTTATCGAGGTGATAATACCCGTTGTACGAGCCCCCCCATCCCCAGTTAAAATGAAAAGTGGTGTTGCTGCCGTCTTCCTGATAGCCATCACACACAAATGCATGGCCCCCATCGCTGCTCTGACCGGAATAATACAGCGGATAACCTGAATCAATCTGGCTTTTCAACATATTCACCCAATTGGTATAACTGTAAGAATTCCGGGCAGTATAGTTGATCTGACTGTTATAACGGAAATAATTGTAAGCTGCTGATGGAACCGTATTGCTGTACGCACCCGATCCGCCGGGTCCGTATTGCATGTTGACAGCAATACCACAATGATACTGCAATTCGGCGACAGCGGCTATGGAGTTACCACTGGCGGTTCCGACAGAATTGAGCATGGCATCCCATTGATAATAAGTCTGACCAAAATTTGCATATAAAGGTCCGTACGAGCTGTAGTGGGTTTTAGAGCCTTGCCCTACATCAGGATAGCGATAGTAATACATAATCATGGACATAGCTGTGGCAACACAACCAGCGTAAACATATCCTCCAGGACCGTCAGGATCTGAAGGACAAAGGGCGTTATACGGATAATCCTGGTTCCATAATGGCATGATCAGGGGATCAACATCTGTGATAGCTTCAGTGTCAAAATTTCTTACTTTTCCGCTTTTCAGAGAGATCCATTCTTTCGCTGTCTGCACGGTTGGTTCCAGATTCATCCGTATACACGTGGCAGCTTCCTCAGCGCGGTTACTGATGAATCCGGCGAAGGCTTCCGGATGACCTTCAGTGGTATAGCTTCCCTGAAATGCATAGCCAATAACGGGGGTAAGAATATCATCGGCTGCAACAATCACAAATCCACCTTCAGCAAAATTCACCGCATAATATACCGGCAGATCTTCATAGTGTCTGATAACCACATTGTTAACTTCGAGATTAAAATCCTGGTTGGTGCTGAAAAGCTTAATACGTTCAGCCATGTAAGTAACAGCAACCATCTGAGCATCGCTCTGTTCGATCTTTTTCGCGACAATACGGCTGGTTAAGCCAGTTAAAAGCAGAAACAGAATAAATAGTCCTTTTAGTTTCATCTTCATTTGCGTTAATAAATAGTTTTATAAAGAAAAAGCAAAAGTAGATTATTTTGCTTTACATGGGAAAAACAGACAAGGAGAAATATTGAAACAATCCTAATGCAAGATACATATATTGCTTTATTTCAGGTATTTATTCATCAATACAATAAAGTAAAAACTTAGCAGTGTTCAGCAGTTGCTCATCCTCCCAGGATAAGAATAGCTGTGCCTATCAGGTCAAGGAGGTTAATGATTCCATCCTGGTTGATATCCGCATTCCCGTAGCAAAAAGGTTGTGGATTCTGGTTAAGAATTTCATTGGCAATGGCTATTATATCGAGAAGGTTAACTGTACCATCACAATTGGCATCACCGTTCAGTGTTTGTATAACTGCACTGACATAAACATTGTCAACATACCAGAAGTCAATACCATTATGATCGCCATCCATTACCCATGCAATGCGTGTGGCCGGAGAATGTGTTGTTAAAGATATTGTAATGGTATCGGGTCCTATATCACCATAACCTGACTGAAATGAAAATGCTTCATCCACCCAATTTACACCGTCGAAACTTGTTTGAACCTTCAGGGTACATCCCGCTGACCAGTCATCATAAAAATGCCTGAACTTCAAGATTGCACTGCTGGCATTTGAAAGATCAATCAAAGGGGTAACCAGCCTTGATATACCTGTTTGCGTCACCCATTTCGACCTCATTTCGTAAGGTTGTCCTCCTGCCAGAGAAGTATTTGAGAGCAACCAAAGATTAGCCGTGAGGCCACCTGAATAGGTCTGGGTCCAAAAAGCCGGAAAAGATGAAGCCGGAAAATTTTCAGAAAAAGGTACCGGAAAAGAAACATAAAGCGTTGTAAACGTGTAAGGTCCCGACCATCCGCTTGTACTGCCATTGCTACAAACAGCCTTAACGTAATAATCATAACTTGTATGAGTTGCCAGGCCTGTCAGCGTATAAGAGTTTGATAACAGATTTTCAATCAAAATGCCACTGTTGTCAGGATTAAAGCCCGGATCGCCATAAATCAGATGCCAGCCTGTTTCATTGCCTGAGGTTGCCCAGCTTAGCAGTGCAGAATTAGTAGTCAGATCAGATGTGCTGAGACCTGAGGGTGGAAGGCAATCGGACAAAAGACCTGTGATTTGCATATTGGCTCTGTTTCCCGCAACAGTGGCTGAATATGTGGTACCGCAGGCAGGTACAGTAGTGCTCCTGAAGTAAGCGCTGGTATTTCTGCCGGGAGTGTTTGTGTAAAAAACAGAAGCATTTTTTGTGTAATTGCCCTGGATAAACGTAAAACAAACATCTACCAGAAGATTTGATTCTCCATCCCAGAAAAACGGATTAGTAAAATAATGAGTGTTCCATCCGGTTTGCGGAGTGTAGCTGGCCACATGGTAAACCTGATTAAATCCTACATTATCGAAAACCTGAGTTAATTCTTGTGCGGTAGTATGCTTCAGAGAAATTTTAAAATTTGGAAGTGGCAGACAATTGTTCAATTGCTTCACATGAAAAGCAAGGGCAGAAATTTCACCGGGGAGCAAACCAAGGCTGGTCAACTCGTAATCCATAATCAGGTATTGAACCCTCAGGTTATTGTAGTGCGATCCATAAGGAGTAGGATGGGCAAAAGGACCGTTGGAGGTAGTATCATTGCCCAAAGTAACTGTTCCCTGTGCAAATACTCCGGTAGTGGAGATCAGGAATAGAGATGCAAAGAGAGTAAGCAGGTTTTTCTTCATAAGGCAAATTTGTTGGTTGATAAAAAATAAAGGCAGAAAGAGATTTGAGACAACCTCTGCCTGCCTTATAAACATAAATTTTATCCGAATGTTAAAAACCGCATTTAGATTTCATAAAAACCACGTAACAGTTAAAAATGTCAATCAGTTATGGCCAATTTCATGGTTTTTATAATAAGTTCCTCCCTGCTTCCGGCAGAAAATGCATAGAGTTTAAGCAAATAGATTCCTGCTGTCAATCGAGATGCTTCATTCATTTTGATGCGGTGATTCCCAGCCGGCAAATTACCTTCAAAAAAACCAAATATTTCGCGTCCCATCATGTCGAGTACCACAATTTTTAACCTGCTTGACTGAGGCAATCTT
The DNA here is from genome assembly GCA_964419945.1 of uncultured Bacteroidales bacterium. Lineage (GTDB taxonomy): Bacteria > Bacteroidota > Bacteroidia > Bacteroidales > JAAYJT01 > JAAYJT01. The sequence goes on from CAYQRU010000032.1 coordinate 7,365, forward strand.
AATTCAATCTCCATATCACCCTTCGAAGGATTTGGATAGGCATAAATACTTAATTCCCGGGAAAGATGGTTTACAGTCTCTTCTTCGTGAATAAATACCTTCACTTCCCTGGCATCCAGGTTACCTGCAATGACCTTTCCTGTTTCAGGTTGAACATCCGGACGGGAAAATGCGAAAATTTCGAACCTCCCGGCAGGGAGAGGGGTATTATCGAAACTGAAAATGATACCTGTAAGCAAATCGTCATTGACCACAGAAGCGAATTCAAAATCTTTGGCTAAAAATCTCATATGAGCCGGATCAATCCCTGAAATTTCAAACTGAATACCAGCAAGTGTACCATCGCTGTAAAGGGCTATGCCTTCCCGATTAACATAAATATGTGCCGGGGCAGAGTCAATGCTGCCGTATGAGTTATTTTTACCACCCGTGATAATATTTACTGTACCAATCACATCCAACACATTGATAGTACCATCATTGGTAACGTCGGCATTTTCAAAGCAGAAGGGTTGAGGATTTGTACCGGTAATGTAATTCACTGTTGTAATCACATCGAGCACATTCACCAATCCATCGCAGTTTGAATCGCCGGGAACCACAACAGGGCCGGATTCGCCATGCACATGAATATCGTCCAGGCCCCAGCCATTGATGTTGTAACTGTTCGCACCATGCGCCCTGAAACGTATCTGAAAAAATTTCCCGGCCATCCCATCAAGCACCTGGTTTTCACGGACATATTCAGCATTCCCATTTCCAAGGCCGGTATTCGTAAAGTTTTCAAGCAATGTCCATGTGTTATCATCAAGCTCTTTGTATTCCACAGCCATTTGCTCGATGCTCGAACTGCTATAGCTATTGATAAACACAATGTAATCCAGTTTAATGGATGACATTGCTGTTCCGTTCATCAGCGGGCTGGTGAGCGAAAATGAATAATTGGTAACAGAGGGAGTCCAGTTGAAAAAGGCATTGGGTGCTCCACTTACCGAAGAGGGTGGAGTGTAGGAAGTACCAAATGCCCAGTTGCCTTGCCCTTCGGGGAATGTCCAGCAACTAACAGATGGTGTTCCAAAAGGCTCAGTATAGGGCAATGAAAATACATCACAGAGTGTGGTAAATGCCGCAGGTCCTGCCCATGCACTGAGTTGGTTGTTCGTACAATGGCTCCTGACATAAAATTCGTAGGCTGTAACCGGCGCAAGATTGTTCAGTTGATAAGTCATCATTGTAAGATCTTCTATTATTGTGCCTTGCGAAGGGTTGAATCCTGCCATACCCCAGCTTAGATCCCACATATTTTCGTCACTGCCCGGTAGCCAGTTGAGCTGTGCCGATGTTGCAGTTATAGAGGTGGCAGTGAGGTCTGCAGGCGCAGAGCAACTTGCCGGGAGAGGGAAGATAATAAAATCTACCCATGCTCTGTCACTTCCCGTTGAAACCGATCCATCCTTGGAATAAGTCCAGCGGAAAGTTTTGTATCCCGGTGTGACAGGAAAGCTGACTTCTTCCCAATCGAGGTTGCCTGACCATTGCCCCTGTAATTGATCGTTAATATAAAATTTCAGAAAATCATAACTGGCTTCGCTGGATACTTTCCTGTAAAAAATAATCAGTCCTTCTGCATCAGTTTCCATTGAATAACTCATCGAAGAGCTTTGGTTATGTGTAATTGCTCCGGAACGGGCAGCATATGTGCCATCCCAGGCAGTGGTATTGTCAATAACCCAGGGTAGGTTTCCTGTAAATGTCCAGCCAGGAGGAAATACTCCTCCTTCAAAACTTTCGGCGTTGGCGATCGTCAACTGAAAGTTTACAACATTATTCTGAGGAGTGACTGTAACTTCCTGCATAACCGTAATATAGTCCAGGGCATGAACCCGGAAAGTGTAGGTATTTTCAAAAATTTCCGGAATAATGTACTGGCCGGCAGAGTTGGTATAAACCGGATCAAGTGGTGTTCCCATTACTTCGATGCTTGCATTTTCAATGGGCAGTCCTGAATCAGCGTCAGTAACCGTCCCTGTAACAGTAATCACCTGGCTTGGAACCAGTTGTACATTTAGAATAGTTTGATTTAAATTGTTGATATTTACATTATTAAAAGTCTGTGAAATATAACCAAAAGCAGAGAAAGTAACGCTAAAATTACCGTTGGGAAGAATACGGTAGTATCTTCCGAATTGTTCCCTGCTGGTATATGGGTCGCGGTACATTCCGGTATTGTCGATGCCCTGGATATATATTTCAGCTACTACCGGTTCGCCGGTAACAGAATTGGTAACAAGCCCGGTGAGTGTTGATTTATCAGTTCTGGCAAGCAAAATTAAAGCAGCCTGAAGATTATTCTGACAAACCAGTTGCACCTGAGAAGAAGGTGGTATGAACTGGGTTGCCAATTCAATGGTATAGCAAAAGATCCCATGCTTTCCATAGGCATAATCATTCAGGATACCTCCATGAGGATATAACTGCCAGGAAGGTTGAGGGGTATAGGTTCCGGATCCCAGACTTGGAATCGCCTGCGCCATCGCAGTGCCTAGTGCAGCCATGGCAGTATTGTCAGGCGACATGGCATTGTTTTCATAACCATAAGGCCATAAAACCAGCTCTCCATAGGTGTGATAAGAAATTCCGGAAACAAAATGGCGGGAAGCCATAAAATCGCGTAAGGCTGCTATTTCGGGTTCTGACCATGCTGCCGGACCACAATAAGTTTCATTACTCGGCACATGGCTTGCGTTGACCCCCCACTGCCAGTCATAATTACGATTGGGATCAACACCATCGGCAGTACCTGAAGAAACCTGGCCGTTGCCGTCGTTATCGCGAATATTCTTACGCCAGCTTGTATTAATCTGGTCCATTACAATTTTATGGCCATCAGGATTCACATTGGGAATAAACCATAATTCCTTGGAATTGATATGATTGGTAATTTCCGGGTTCACGCCATAATTCTGCAGTAAGTGATTCAACACATAAAAAGTAACTTCGAGGCTAAGTGGTTCCCGTGCATGGTGTAATCCCATATAGAACACGGCAGGTTCATCCTCACTCAGTTCTACATTGGATGAAACCTTTAACGCCCAGATATCAAACTGATAATTCATGTAGTTGTTGTTGCCGGCATTATAGTATTCTTTCCCTCTTGTATCTCCGATGTCGTATAGTTTACAAATGGTTGGGTGATCAATCACAATTTGCTGAAGTTCAGCGAGTGCCACGGCATAAGTCCGGTAACCCGGAATAGGATCGGCGGGAGCCAGGTTGGCAGCCATTTCGGCCTCTGTCTGAAAAACCGTAAAACGGTATCCCTGCGCCACCAGGCGGGAGAATTCAGTTTCGGTAACTACAAGGTCCAGATACTCGCCGGGACGATATGATGCAATATCATAATCATTGGCGGCAAAGTGCTTGACCTGCATGGGCAGTGGATTTTCAAGCCTGATAATCACTTTATCCTGTGCAAAAACGGCGGCAGTGAAAAGCACTGCTGCCAGAAAAGTAAATAACTTTTTCATAATTTTTAATTTATTGATTTATTGAACTTTATATAATTTAAATCAAATCCCTTCCGACCTGCAATATGCAACAAGTCAGGAAGGGATTATAATTCGAACTAAAACATATAATCTTGATTTAATGGTTCTCAAAAATTGAATGATCAACCATCCTAAATATTCATTAGATTATTCAGTGATAATCAATTTCTCCGAAATCAGGATTACTGCTGAGGATTCCTGTTCAGATACAGCCTGAATCAAGAGGAAGTATATCCCTGGTAACAATTCGCTGTCTCCACCAATTTCAATGCGCTGTATACCTTCAGCATAATCCGCCTCAGGGAATTTCAGGATATTTCTTCCTGTAATATCGCTAATACCTATCTTGATCAATGATGCAACCGGTACATGCAGTTCAATTAAAAACCTTCCCCGGGATGGATTCGGGTAGGTTCTGAACATGAAGTTTTTCGAATAAGTACCAGCATCACTATGATGAATAAACACTTTTACTTCTTCAGCATTCAGGTTTCCGGCTGTTATTGATTCAATATTTGTATTTTTGTGATTCTCAGACAAATCAAATAGCTTTATCCTTCCTGCAGGTAATGGAGTATTATCAAAACTGAAGATGATGGCGGTTGTTTTACCATTCATTTCAGAAGCAACGAATTGATACCCATTCAAGTGAAGTTGTAATGATTCCGGCTCGCACCCGGTCAATTCAAACTGAAGTCCGGCCAATGTTCCGTCGCTTTGCAGTTCGATGCCTTCGTGGAAGATGAAAAAATGGGCAGGCTCTGAATTTACTGTACTCATGGATGTTTTGCTGCCATTTAAAATAATATTCACGGTACCAATAATATCAAGAACATTGATTATGCCATCCTCAGTTACATCTGCATTTTCGAAGCAGAAAGGAGCTGGATTCAAACCCATGACATAATTGACAGAAGTAATGCCGTCAAGAACATTCACCATACCATCGCAGTTTGAATCACCGGGCACAATAGCAGGTCCGCCTTCGCCATGAATGTGAATATCGTCCAGCCCCCATCCGTTGATATTGTAACTGTTTGAACCATGCGCCCTGAAACGTATCTGGAAAAATTTTCCTTCCATTCCTTCAAGTACCTGGTTTGAACGGATATATTCAGCATTGCCGTTACCCAATCCCGTGGTAGTGAAATTTTCGAGTAGAATCCAGTTGCTGCTTTCAAGTTCTTTGAACTCCACTGCCATTTGCTCAACAGTAGAATTACTATAGTTGTTGATAAACAGGATATAATCAAGTTTTATGGATATCAATCCGGTTCCGTCAATCAAAGGGCTGGCAAGCGAAAATGAGTAATTTGTCACCGATGGAGTCCAACTGAAGAAAGCATTGGGAGTGCCACTGGTAGAAGAAGGCGGTGGGTAAGAGGTTCCGAACGACCAGTTGCCTTGCCCTTCAGGAAATGTCCAGCAACTTATCGCCGGTGTTCCAAACGGTTCAGTATATGGTATTGAGAAAACATCGCAAAGTGTCGTAAAATTCAGAGGGCCACCCCAGGCGCTAAATTGATTGTTATCGCAGTAGCTTCTGACATAAAACTGGTAATCGGTCACAGGTTGCAAACCATTCAACTGATATGATAAAGAAGTCAGTCCCTGGATGAGTGTACCCTGGTTCGGGGGATTAAAACCTTCAGGACCCCAGATCAGATCCCACATGGTTTCGTCTGAACCTGCCGTCCAGCTGAGCTGGGCAGAGGATGAAGTTACCGATGAAGCAGTCAGGTTTGAAGGCGCCGAACAACTTGCCGGTAGAGGTAAAACTACAAAGTCAATCCACCCCTTGTCACTTCCGGTCGAAACTGATCCATCCTTGGTATATGTCCAGCGGAAAGTTTTGTATCCCGGAGATACAGGAAAGCTCACTTCAGCCCAGTCGAGATTACCAGACCATTGTGCCTGAAGCTGATCGTTAATATAAAATCTAAGGTAATCATAATTGGTCTCACTGGAAACCTTCCGGTAAAAAGTAATCACACCTTCGCTGTCAGTTTCCATAGTATAAACCATCGAAGATGACTGGTTATGTGTAATAGCTCCTGAACGTGCTGAATATGTGCCATCCCATGCTGTGGAGTTGTCAATAATCCAGGGCAAATTACCTGAAGATGTCCAACCCTGCGGAAATTCACCGTTTTCGAAACTTATAGCATTGGATTCATGCATTTGAAAGTTAACCACATTACTTTGAGGAGTTACTGATACTTCCTGCATCACCGTGATATAATCCTGTGCATAAACCCTGAAGGTATATGTATTTTCATAAATCTCTGGAATAAAATACTGTCCTGCCGCGTTGGTGTAAACAGGATCGAGAGGTGTGCCCAACACCTGAATGCCTGCATTTTCAATAGGTAACCCGGTGTCAACATCGGTCACCGTTCCGCTTACTGAGATTATCTGGCTTTGCACCAACTGCACATTTAAGATGGTTTGTGCCAGACTATTGATATTTACATTGTTGAAAGTTTGTGAAATATAACCAAAAGCAGAAAAAGTAACCGTGTAGTTCCCGTCGGGCAACATACGGTAATATCTTCCAAACCCGGTATTGCTTTTATAAGGTTCGCGGAACATTCCGGTATTGTCAATTCCATGAACATGTACTTCAGCTACCACCGGCGTACCTGAAGCCGAATTGGTAACCAGGCCGGTGAGTGTTGACTTATCAATTCTTTCTAACAAGATCAGTGCTGCCTGAAGGTTATCCTGACAAACCTGTATAACCTGACTTGAGGGTGGAATAAACTGTGTGGCGAGTTCGATAGTATAGCTAAAAATACCATGCTGCCCGTATGCATAATCATCAGTACCTCCTGAGGCAGGATACAAAGCCCAAACAGGCTGTGGTGTATAATGTCCGGAACCATTCAATTTGGGTATAGATTGACCCATAGCGGTTCCTAAAGCAGAAAGAGCTGTAACATCGGGTGCAGTAGCATTAGTGGTATAACCGTATGGCCAGAGCACCAACTCACTGTAAGTGTGATAAGTGATGCCGGCAACAAAATGCCTTGCAGCCATCAGATCGCGCATTGCCTGAACTTCAGGTTCGGAAAAAGCAGATGGGCCTCGGTAAGTCTGATCTGACGGGCTTGCACTTGCTCCCTCTCCACCCCATTCCCATCCATAATTGCGGTTAGGATCAACACCATCAGGATATAAATAGCTTCCGGCTGTGATCTGACCATTTCCATCATTATCTCTGATGTTTTTACGCCAGTCAGTATTGATTTGATCCAGCACGATTTTATGTCCGTCCGGATTGACGATCGGAATAAACCATATTTCCTTATTGTTAACAGCATTGGTAATTGCAGGATTGATACCATAATTCTGCAGGATATGGTTCAGTACATAAAAAGTTACTTCAGTGCTCAAAGGTTCCCGGGCATGATGGGCACCCATGTAATAAATGGCTGGTTCGTCTTCGTCCAGATTCACATTGTCAGAGACTTTAAGTGCCCATATATGATGCTGATAATTCACATAATTATTATTGCCGGCATCATAATATTGCTTTCCACGTGTTTCACCTATGTTGTAGAGTTTACAAATATCCGGATGTGTACTTTGCAGTTGTTGTAATTCAGCAAGTGCTTCGGCATAGGTGCGGTAACCCGGAAGGTCTTTTTCAGGTTCCAGGTTTGCGGCCATTTCAGCTACAGTTTGAAAAATCCTGAAGCGATAACCTTGTGCCAATAAGTGTTGAAATTCTTCGTTGGTGACAACCAGATCAAGATATTCGCCAGGTCGGACAGAAGCAATATCATACTGATTAGCTGTAAAATACTTAACATGATCGGGTGAGGGGTGATCGAGTCTGACAATAACTTTTTCCTGTGCCCAAAATTCCGACACAATAAAAAAGCTCACAAATAATAATAGAATTTTTTTCATTGTCTAAAAATGGTAAGAGTTAAAAGTAGTAGTTCAATGTCGAGTAAACAGATGGCCTAATTTATATATTGCAGACATATTATGCCAAAGTCTGCACGGATATTAATAGTTATTATTGGTCAACAGATCATGAAACACCTTAAGTCAGAAAATTCCGGCTGTGGTAACTCTGTTGAAATGGTGTACACACAAAAGTAAAGTTTGACACCAAAAAAAGTTTTTACATCTGATAATCGCCGGATGACTGATATTGATCAGTCATCCGGCGACAGCACATGTTCAGGTTAATTCATTAATCAGCTATGATAAGTTTCTGACGTTTGATGATTATAGTTTCCGAATCATCCTTTGGTGAAGCCTGAATCATCAGGAAATAAACCCCGCTGTTCAAATGGCTGCTGATTTCATATCTGTGCGTACCCTCCGACAAATCCCCTTCATAAATACGGTTTACATCTCTTCCCATCATATCAGTAATCCTGATCGAAGCCTGGGATGAACAAGGCACATACATCTCAACACTGAATTGTCCCTGCGATGGATTTGGATAAGTATTCACTTTATATTCCTGAGCAAACAGATCATTATCTCCTTCGATGTGTTTAATTACTTTAACTTCCCCGGCATTTAGGTTACCGGCAATCACTGTACCCCAGCTAATCTCTGAAGATTTCCCCTCAAATTTCAAGAGTTGGATGTGGCCGGCTGGAATTGGTGTATTGTCGAAACTAAAGATCATACATGACAATGTGTTGCCCTTTACTGAAGAAACAAATTCGAGCCCCTGAGGCAGGAAATTAAGAACATCCGTGTCTAATCCTGAAATTTCAAATTGTAATCCAGCCAGCGTACCATCACTTCTCAATGTAATACCATTATTGTTCAGATAAATGTGAGCAGTTTCTGAATCAATCCTGTATGGAGAAGTTTTCTTTCCGCCTGTGACAATGTTCACTGTAGCAATCACATCAAGTACATTAATTGTTCCATCGTTGGTGACATCGGCATTTTCAAAGCAGAAAGGAGCAGGATTATTGCCTGTGATATAATTGACAGTAGTAATGACATCGAGCACGTTAACTACTCCATCACAGTTGGAATCTCCGGGTGTAACAGGATTGGATGGGGTGCCATGGATCGAAATGTCGTCGAGTCCCCAGCCATTCAGGTTATAACTATTTGCACCATAAGCGCGGAAACGTACCTGGAATAAGAGATTGCCAACACCTTGCAGTACCTGGTCAACACGGATATATTCAGCATTACCGTTACCCAGGCCGGCGTTTGTAAAGTTTTCCAGCAGAATCCATTCATCACTGCAGGTAGTTTTATATTCAACCGCCATTTGCTCAAGTGTGGAACTGCTGTAACTATTAATGAACAAAATGTAATCCAGTTTAATATCCTCGAATCCTGAGGCATCAATAACAGGACTTATAAGAGAGAAGGAATAGTTGGTGATAGAAGGTGTCCAGTTAAAGAAGGCATTGGGAGTTCCACTTGTAGAGGAAGGTGGTGGATAGGATGTTCCAAAACCCCAGTTTCCTTGTCCCTGTGGGAAAGACCAGCAGGTTACCGATGGTGTTCCGAACGGTTCACTGAAAGGCAAGCTGAACACATCACACAGAGTGGAAAAAGTCACAGGACCACTCCATGCACTGGTAGTGGTAGCATCGCAATAGCTTCTTACATAAAAGTCATATTCGGTTACGGCTTGCAAGCCTTCCAGGAGATAAGGTACTGTGGTAATATTATTGATCAATGTGCCTGCTGAACCTGGATTGAAACCTTCAGGTCCCCACAGGAGATCCCATTCAGTTTCATTTCCACCCGGTGTCCAGCTTAAAAGAGCTGTATTTGAAGTAGTTGATATAACCTGGAGAGCAGCCGGCGAAGGACAGGCTGCCGGTGTCGGAAGAATAATATAATCAATCCATGCACAATCACTGCCAGTGGAAACTGAACCATCCTTCATGTATTCCCATTTAAAAGTCTTGAAACCGGGTGTTACCGGAAAAGCTACCCTGCTCCATTCCACATTACCCGACCACTGCGCAACCATCTGGTTGTTGATGTAAAACTTCAGATAATCATAATTGCTTTCTGAAGACACCTTACGATAGAATGAGATCGTATCGTCAGCACCGACATCATAATCGAGTTTCAGTTGGGTTGACTGGCTGTGTGATATCACACCTGATTTAGCAGCATACGTACCTTCATAGGCACCGGTATTGGTAATTGTCCAGGGTTGATTACCGGCAAATGTCCATGCAAAAGATGAAAAATCTCCTGTTTCAAAATCTTCAATAATCAAACCTACTTTCACAACAAAAGTTTTACTGGCAGCATATACACCTGAATTCACACTGTAATTCAATGAAATGGGTGTCCCGATCGGGGCATCCTGTGAAATGGTTACCGTAAATTGTGCATTGGATGACTGACCGGGATCAAGGGTGGCAAAAGTAACCTGTCCCACATTAATGGTAATATAGGGACTTGAACATGTCAGAACGCCGGAAACATTGGTAGCCTGGCTATGTCCGCTGTTCAGGGTAGGTATTATCAGGTCTACTGTTTCTCCCGGATCAGGTTGCCCGTTATTGTTCCCTGCAGGATCTGAAATTGCCAGATTACCAAGAGCAAACGAAGGAGCATACGCCATCAGGCTGAAATTGCTTTCCCATGTATTGGTTCCGCTTGTCATTGTAACCACAAAGGGAATTACAAGATTATCCGGGATTTCATTGCTGACATTAAATGCAAATGCACCCTGCATCATCACAGTCTGATCAGGCTGTATCGTGCCGAATGCATGCGTGTTGTCCGTGATGGTTATATATCCTGAAGTTGTGCTTAAGGTTGCCATGACATTGGCAGCAGGATCAAGGCCAACATTTTTCAATGCAACATCAAGAACAATGGATTCGCCATAGTCTATCATCCCATTGCCATTTCCCTGTGCATCATTGATAACACTTTGGTTGTAAATAACATAAGGACCAGCAGGTGGAATAATTTCGAGATAGGCTTCGTAGCGGTAATAATTCTGAAGAGTGATGGTTACAAGTAGGAAGTTACCGGGAACCTGGGGAGGAATTGAAATAGCAAGCGGCATTCCTGTTGCTTCGCCGACACCAATCAACTCGCCATTGACTGAGAGGCCGATCAAAGCGCCTTCATTGGCTGTAACTTCGAACACATCCAAACCACTAAGTAATACCGGCATGTGATTCACTGTAAGCTGCTGTGGCATTTCTGTGTAAACTGTACTGAAAGCATCACCGTGATGGTGGAACAGGTAATGAGTGATTTGTTTATGCTCAGGATTGTAGGGCCAATTCGACTGCTGAAGGAAATACTTTCCGGCCGAATTCCCGAAGGCCGGCAAAATATCACGCGAACCGGGAGTGGTTCCGTATTGAGGCATAAAGTTGGGCCACAAATTGTCCATCAATCCCCACACATAGGTATCGTTCACAAAAGAGTAAGAGGTTTCGGAAGCTGCGGTTAAACTTAATGCACCTTTCTGATGTCTGTGGAAAGCCTCCGTAAAACATTCGCCAGAGATATTGAACTTTCCGGTAAGGCAGTTGATGGAGAAAACATGGATCAGGTCGTTGTTATTTAATCCGGATAAGTTGGAAACTCCGTAACTCGGTTCTCCCCAGCCGGTTTCTGAACCATGGTCACGGTGCATAATCATAAAGGCGCCGGCATTGATGGCCTGATTAATACTTGTTGCGTTGGCATTCCAGCCAAAGTTGTTAAGATGGGCAGGGGTTGCGGGTATATAATTGAGTCCATTGGGTCCGAAAACATTCAAAACGATGCTTGTATTGGCATTGGATGACCAGGATGTACCGGGAGTGCCACTGTATATATTGTTCTGGCGCAGGGGTTGTTTGCCCAGGCTGAATTCCCAGAAACCATTTACAGTTTCGGAGCAAAGCTGGAACCAGCGCTCGGTTTGCCATCCCATGGCAGTGATGGGCTTGTTGTAGAAGTTTGTATTGGTTGGTGGAGTCCTTTCATAATTCAGGAATTTTGGCACCATGATCTGCAAATCGGCAAGATGACGGGCAGTGATACGTGCAAGGGTAATATCAGGCAAATGATTGTTATCCATATCGCCAAAATACAAATCAGAAATATAGGCCGGACCATAGGGATGGTCGTTTCTTGTCTCACTGGTAATGGTATTGCCTGATGTACCATAGTCAGCCAGGAATAAAATAGCGGCCGGTGCAGGATCCCAGTTATTATAAGCATTACTGATATAATTTTTTATCTGCACGTGATTGTTTCCTCCTGCTTGCGTCGTGGTAACAACCTGTGTTCTGATTCCCTGTTTGGTACGAAACTGTTTGATAGAGTCAGCCCAGGCAATAAAATCAGCATTGTCAGGTACAAAAATGATATATTCGTAACCATCTGTGCGATTTTCCAGCGTGTTCCTGTAACGGGCAGAATAATCAATCTCGGGCAATATATTACTGTTCAGTATCATGTCTTGCAACAACGGATCCCACCAGCGGCTGCGGAGGCGGTCGTCGCCAAACTGTCCGTTGCCACCTTCAAAAATCACTTCAACGTCAACATCACGGTAAATGATAAGTTGTTTGGTTACAGGATTGTACTGGAACGGGGTAATTCCGAGTATCACCACATCAACTCCGCGAATGGTTGTTGGTTCCGACAAAATAAAAGGTTCAGCCGGATAAAAAGCATTGCGGTTGTAAATGGTCAGATCTTTTTCATATTTAAGCGGAGCATCATCACTGGCAACAGGAATGTTTGATGCAGGAAGCATATCAACATTTTCAACTACCTGTTTCCTGTAAGCATTCACCTTCAATGAGGCAGTTGAACCCTTCGGTATGGCAACATAACGGCCAAAGCCCGGAAGGTTGGGAGCACCTTGCTCATTTGGAAGCACAATGCCTTCCATATCAATCATTTTCATCACATTTCCTTCTACTTCAAAATCGAAGAGCGAAACATGGGAGAGTGAATGTATAACCCTTACCCCGGAGTTATCCTGGCGTGAAAGGTTAAATCCGTTGTTTCCCCAGGCATCGGGGAAACTGTAATCAATACGCTGGCCGAATGTCGGCGTTAGCATCAACAGCAAAAAAATCAATGCCATTGAATTTCTGAAAAATGTAGCTATACGCATAAAGTGAATTTAGATGGTGAATAAAATACTGAATATCAGCCCAATAAATCATTCGGCAAAAATACGTATAATATTTGTAACTGGTACGTTTCATAGTCAGAAATTTACGAGACCTGAACAACAAAGTCCGGGTGTCGGGGGATTCGATGATTCGCTTTGTATCCTGTACGACCTTTCAGATATTGTTTGCTTCTGATAACTTTCACTCTGAAATTGCTCATGCCCTTCTATCACACGGATAAAAGGGCATGAGATTCAGTAAACCAATGATTTAAAGTGTACGTATTGAGCCTGATACGTACTTTTATGCCTATTTATTTCCCAAAACGATGTTTACGATACCGATAACATCCAGTACATTGATATTGCCATCATTGGTAACATCAGCATTTTCGGGGCAGAAAGGCTGTGGGTTATTTCCAAGTACATAACTTACACTGCTAATGACATCCAGGACGTTTACCATGCCATCGCAGTTGGAATCACCTGGCAATCCGGAAGATCCGGTTACACTTACCGGTGTTTCGTAACGGTAGTAATTTTGCAGGGTAACAGTCACGAGAACTTCCGTGCCGGCTTGCTGAGCAACAATTGGAATTACCAATGGTTGCCCTGTTCCCTGGCCAACACCAATCAGTTCATTATCAAACGAAATCCCGATCAGGGCACCTTCATTGGCAGTAACTTCAATAAATTCCTGTCCTGCCGGCAAAGTACCGGCGTGGCTGACTGTCAGCTGCATTGGCATCTCAGAATACACAGTACTGAAAGCATCACCATGATGATGGAACAAATAATATGTAATCTGTTTGTTATTGGTGTTATATGGCCAGCTTGATTGTTGCAGGAAGATTTTACCGGCGGTATTTCCAAAAGCCGGGAGTATACCGCGTGATTCCGGAGTAGTTCCGTATTGCGGTAAAAAGTTGGGCCACATATTATCCATCATACCCCATACATAAGCATCGTTCACGAAGGAATAAGAAGTCTCCGAAGCTGCCGTTAAACCCAACGCACCTTTCGGATGCCTGTGGAAAGCTTCGGTGAAACATTCGCTTGACCAGTTGAATTTTCCGGTCAGGCAGTTGATTGATAGTACGAAGGTCAAATCGTTGTTGCTTAAACCTGACAAACTTGAATTACGGTAATATGGTTCACCCCAGCCGGATTCCAGACCGTGGTCGCGGTGCAACACCATAAAAGCACCTGAATTGATTGCTGCATTAATTGAATTTGCATTGGCATTCCATCCTATATTATTTAAATGCGCAGGTGTCGCTGGTATATAATTTAATCCATTGGGCCCGAATACATTAAGCACAGTAGAAGTATTAGTGGCTGTTGACCATGTTGTACCGGGCGTACCGCTGTAGATATTGTTCTGACGCAAGGGTTGTTTGCCAAGTCCATATTCCCAGAAACCATTCACTGTTTCAGCACAAATCTGGAACCATCTGCTGGTTTGCCAACCCATGGCAGTGACAGGCTTATCATAATAATTGGCGTTGGTAGGAGGAGTTCTTTCGTAGTCAAGAAACTTAGGGATCATTATCTGAAGGTCGGCAGCATGACGTGCGGTGATACGGGCCAAAGTAATATCAGGTATATGATTGTTGTTCATATCGCCATAATAGAGGTCTGATACATAAGCATAGCCACCGGGATGGTCGTTACGTGACTGGCTTGTAATTGCAGATCCTGAAGTTCCGTAATCAGCAAGAAATAATACAGCAGCCGGACCAATGTCCCAGGTATTGTAAGCATTCAGGATATAATCCCTGATAAGGGTATGGTTGTTACTGCCTATTTGTGAAATGGGAACTATTTGTGTTTTAATGCCCTGTTTGTTGCGGAAATTTTTTATAGAATCGGCCCATGAAATAAAATCGGCATGATCAGGCGTAATAATAATGTAGTCGTAGCCGGTCAGACGGTTTTCCATCATGGCTTTATAACGGGCACTGTAATCAATTTCCGGAAGTGAATGGCTGTTCAGGAGTGCATCCCCGAGAATTTCGTCCCACCAGCGGTTGCGTAAACGGTTTTCGCCAAACTGTCCGTTTCCACCATGAAATTCTACCTCTGCATCAATATCGTAGTAAATAATAAGTTGCTTTGTTACAGGATTATATTGAAAAGGAGTAATGCCCAGCATAACAACATCAACACCACGTAAGGTAGTAGGTTCTGAGATCTGGAAAGGTTCGGCCGGGTAAAATGCATTAACTCCGTAAATGCTCATGTCTTTTACATACCTCAACGGAGCATCGTCATCTGTAAGGGGAATATTGGGAGCAGGCAGAAAATCAATGTTTTCAATGACTTCTTTCCGTACCGAATTCACCTTCAGGGTAGCAGTAGCGCCCTGTGGAACAGCAATATAACGTCCGTTCCCGGGAAGGTTGGGAGCACCTTCATTGTTCGGAAGGAAAAGACTTTCCATTTCAATCATCTTCATTGGAATACCATCAACTTCATGATCGAACAGTGCAATTCGTGGTAAAGAGTGAATTATCCTGACACCGGTCTGATCTTGCTGTGTAAGGTTAAATCCATTGTTTCCGGAAACATCCGGAAAACTCAATTCGATACGCTGACTAAATGCCGGCGAAGTTGCCAACAAAACAATCAGTACAACGAGCATTTTGCGTAAAGCATTGGCAATTCTCATAAATCAATTTGTGTTAGTGAATAAAAGGTTAAGATCAATAATATGATTGCGGCGGCAAATTTATTAAAATTATATGATTCAACGTACTAAATTGATTTAGATATTATCAACAAATGTAGATTTCTAGATCTGATATAATCCCGCACAGTTCCTCCTGAGGTACGAGTTGATAACCAGCATGGAAATTATCTGGGATAATCCCGATAATTGTAGGCTAAACGTTTCACATTCCTGCTGAAATGTAAGCACTGAAAGCCGGCCTGTAACAAACTGGATGATTTAGTTCCGGGTCCATGATAAAATTCTTTGACATAAATTTTAATGGTCAGTATATTTCCCGGTATCACACAAATCCTTATTTAAATCCCATGATGAGGTTGACTATAGCAATCACATCCATAATGTTAATAAGACCATCACCGGTAATATCGGCGTTATCAAAGCAAAATAAAGCAGGTTGGTGCCCAAGGGTATATTGAATGGTAATAATCACATCGGGTAAACCCACATGTCCGTCACAATTGGAATCACCAGACATTACGGTAATTGCCACCGTGGATTCATAACGAGTGTGATTTTGCTTTGTTATAGTTATGGTGATCTCATTTCCGGCATTTTGAGGTGGAATCGGAATAAGTTCAGACATGCCGGTTCCTGTAGCGATCCCAATGAGTTCATCATCAACTGTCAATGCAATCAATGCTCCGGCATTGGCTGTCACTTCGAATGAATTCTGCCCGCTGAAGCAAACCGGGGAATGACTTACCGCAAGTGGTTGTGGCAATGCGTAAAATACAGTCGTAAAAGCATCTCCATGATGATGAAACAAGTAATAGGTGATTTGCTTTTGCTGCGGATTGGAAGGCCAGTTGCTCTGAGAAAGGAAGTACTTTCCGGCAGCGTTGGCAAATGCTGGTAAGATGGAGCGCGTCTTGGGATTGGAACCATACATGGGTAAAAAATCAGGCCACATATTGTCAAATGCACCCCATACATACACATCATTTACAAAAGAGTAGGAAACTTCAGTGGCAGCAGTTAGTCCGAGCGCCCCATAACGATGCCGGTGAAAAGCTTCCGCAAAGGATTCTCCCGGAACATCGAATTTTCCGGTAAGGCAATTGACTGAAAATACATACGGCAAACCCGGATTGGACAATCCCGAAAGGTGAGTGATCTGATAGTTGGGTTCACCCCATCCTGTTACTCCACCATGATCGCGGTGCAAAACCATAAAGGCACCGGAATTAATTGCGTTGTTCAGGGTGGTGGAGGAAGCATTCCAACCGTACAAATTCAGGTGTGCAGTAGTCTCCGGAATATATCTCAAACCCTGGGGACCGAAGACATTAACAAGCATAGGCGTATTCACATTGGTTGACCAGATGGTTCCGGGTACTCCATTGTAGATCTTATTTTGCCGCAGTGGTTGTTTGTTTAGCCTGAATTCCCAGAATCCATTCACAGTTTCGGCACATAACTGAAACCAACGATCTGTTTCCCAACCAAATGAAGTCACCGGATGAAGGTAAAAATCCGGATTGACCGGCGGTACTTTTTCGTAATACATGAATTTTGGAACCATGCATCTCAGTTCGTTTGAATTCCGGGCAGTGATTCTGGCCATGACGATATCGGGAAGGTCATTGTTGTTCATGTCGCCAAAAAAATTATCGCTGATGTATGGCACACCGGCACCTGCCGGATGATCTGAACGTATTTCACTGATAATCGTTGTGCTGCTGTTTCCGTAATCGGCCAGGAATAATACTGCTGCCGGAGGAATATCCCAGTAAAAGTAGGCATTGGCCAGGTAGTTTTTGATGCTGATCTGATTATTCCCCCCGATCTGGGTTGTAGTCATTACCTGGGTAAGAATTCCCTGGCGGGTTCTGAAGATCCTGATAGAATCTGCCCATGCAATAAAATCAGGATGATCAGGAACAATAATAATATACTCGTAACCATGCCTGTTGTTTTCAAGCACTTCGCGAATTCTTTCGGAATAGTCAATATCGGGCAACATATCGCTGTTGAGTATGACGTCCCTGAGAACCGGATCCCACCAACGACTTCGCAGGCGGTTGTCGCCGAAAATTACGCTTCCTCCTTCAAATTCAATTTCAAGCTCAACTTCATAAAATATCACAAGTTGCCTGCTTACAGGATTGTACTGAAATGGTGTGATCCCAAGCATCACTACGTCAACTCCCCTGATACTGGTTGGTTCAGACAAACGGAATGGTTCTTTCGGATAAAATGCATCCCGGTGGTAGATATCCTTATCCTTTTGATACTTCAAGGGAGCATCATCATCTGCGAGCGGAATATTGGGAGATGGCACTATATCTATATTGTCAACAACCTTCTTCCTGATTGCATGTAGTTTCAGATTAGCTGTTGCTCCCTGTGGTAAGGCTATGTAACGACCATGACCAGGCAGGTTGGGTGCTCCTTCATCAGTGGGAAGAAAAATTCCTTCCATTTCAGGCATTTTCATCTGCACACCATCCACTTCAACATCGTTTAAGGATAAATGCGGAATTGAGTGAATGACCCTTACCCTGTATTCATCCTGGTCAACAAGGTTAAATCCCGGTTTGAAACTGACATCAGGGAAATTTAATTCGATACGCTGCCCGGTTACCTGTATTGCCGTAGTCAAAATGCTCATTATGAGCCATGTTGATAAACATATATGATGTCGGGTTTGCTTCATTAAGACTTATTTTTCGTGGAACACTTTTAGATTACTTTCCGGCCAGATGCAGCTCTGATGAAGCTGTAAAGATAACTAATCCGGAATAACTGAAGGTGCAAACTATCATAAAAACACACATCCGTGGTTTTATCTTCCGGAAGATAAAACCACGGATGTATCAGATAGGCTTATTTCGCAATGATAATCGTTGGCAAACGATATTCAGCGGCACAGATACGAGAATTATTTGGTGATAACCACCTTCAGGTGCTTGACTACAGTTTCACCTTCGGCTACCGCCCGTATCTGAAGAAAATACAAACCTGAAGGAAAGTCAGTTTCGAGTTCAAAGCGATAGGCTCCGGCATTCATCAATCCCTGGTGAACCGCAGTTATTTCCCTGCCCATAACATCGGTAAGTATGATCTCTGTTTCCGCAGTGTTCGGTATGTTGACTTCCACAGTGAATTGTCCGTATGTCGGATTGGGATAGGCAGATAACTGATATTCACCACCCTGATGCCTGATGATACTGACCTGTTCGGCATTTAAATTTCCGGCAACCACGTTGCCCCATTTCAAACCGGTAATATTGGTAATAAAATCAAACAAATGGATAGTTCCGGCCGGGAGAGGAGTGTTGTTAAAGCTGAAGATCAATCCTGTAAACTTTCCATCCTTCACTGCACCCACAAATTCATATCCCGGAAGAACAAAATTCAGTTGTGAGCTTTCAACACCTTCAATTTCAAACTGCAATCCAGCAAGGGTACCATCGCTTTGTAATTGAATACCGTTGTGATTCAGATAAATATGAGCAGTTTCTGAATCCACTTCAAAAGTGGAGTTCTTTGCCCTGCCTGTGATAATATTGACGGTAGCTATTACGTCCAGTACATTCACATTGCCATCACTATTTACATCGGCATTTTCAAAACAGAAAGGCTGCGGATTTAGCCCGGTAACAAAATTGACAGAGGTGATTACATCGAGCACGTTCACAAGACCATCACAATTTGCATCACCGGGAAGTCCTGACAGTTCAGTCCCGTGTACCAGAATATCGTCTAGTCCCCAGCCATCAATGTTGAAACTGTTGGGTCCGTGAGCACGGAAACGAACCTGGAACAACTTACCTTCCATTCCCTGCAAAGCCTGATCTGTGCGAACAAATTGCACAGTAGTATTACCCATGCCTGACGAAGTGAAAAGTTCGAGCAGGGTCCACTGTCCGGCATCCAGTTCCTTATACTCAACAGCCATATTTTCAACAGTAGAATTACTGTAATTATCCAGATAAAGCAAATAATTTATTTTGATGTCGGTCATGTTGGTGGCATCAATCAAGGGACTGGTAAGTGAGAAATTATAATTGGTTGTAGACGGGGTCCAGCTGAAGTATGCATTCGGTGCACCACTTTGTGATGAAGGAGGTGTGTAGGACGTGCCGAATGACCAGTTACCCTGTCCCTGCGGGAACGACCAGCAGGAAACGGATGCAGTTCCAAAACCTTCTGTAAATGGCAGGCTGAAATTAGCACACAGGGTAGTAAAGGCGATCGGGCCATTCCACATGCTGATAAATTCATCCGAGCATTTTGAACGAACATATACATCATATCCTGTTACAGGTGTTAAACCAGAAAGTTGGTAGGGAAAATCAGTAATATTCTGGATCAGCGTGCCTGCATTTTGCGGATTAAACCCTGTAGCACCATAAATAATTTCCCAGATTGTTTCATCACCACCCGGAGCCCAGTTTATGTTAGCTGTATGAGCTGTAACCGATGACGCGCTTACATTGCGCGGTGCCGGGCAGGCAGACCTGATCGGGAACACTATATAGTCAACCCATGCACAGTCTTCTCCCGAAGAACCTGTTGCACTTTTAACATACTCCCATTTGAAAGTATTTAACCCGGGATTCACAGGATAAGCTACCCGGGCCCATGCCTGATTGCCTGACCATTGGCCTGCCTGTACTCCGTTGACGTAAAAACGCAGGTAATCATTGTTTTCGGATGAAACCCTGCGATAGAAACTGACAGAGTCAGCAACAGCCACATCATACTCAAGAATCATCTGCGATGACTGGCTATGTGTAATCACTCCTGATTTTGCAGCATAAGTACCCTGGAAAGCTCCAACATTGGTAACAGTCCATGGTTGAATTCCGGCAAAAGTCCATCCGAAACCTGAAAAATTACCAGCTTCAAAAGCTTCAATGATTTGTCCGAGCTGGATGGTGAAAATCTTGCTGGACATATAGGCTCCTGCAGCAACATTATAATGGATGGCTACAGGTGTGCCAACCGGAGCAGCAGCACTTACACTGATGGTAAATTGAGCATTTGCAGACTGTTCAGGAGCAAGTTCCGGAATGGTTGAAGTACCATTTACAATGGTCACGTAAGGACTTGAACAACTGATCTGTCCGGTGATGTTTGTTGCCAGGCTGTTGCCACTGTTTAGTGTTGAAATCAGCATATTGACAGTTTCTCCGGGATCTGCCACGCCATTGTTATTGCCTGTGGGATCTGAAATGATAAGGTTACCCACCGAGAAAACCGGTGCATATGCGGTCAGGAAGAAAGTATTCGACCATACATGGGCTCCGCTGGTCATCTGGATTACAAACTCAATAAGCTGTTCGTTGGGAATCTCATTGCTGACGTTGAATGCAAAAGCACCCGAAGCCATATATGTTTCGCCGGGAAGGATGGATGGAATGATGTGAGAGTTGTTAGTAAAGGAGATATGGGGTGAACTGGTGCTCAAAACAATATTTACATTCAAGGCATTTTCCAGTCCCACATTTTTCAGTGCAACATCAAGAATGATTGATTCGCCATAATCAAGCATGTTGTTGTTGTTTCCGGTTGGATCGTTAATAATACTCTGGTTGAATATTACATACGGTCCATCGGGGGGTATGACTTCCAGCAGGTTTTCATAACGGTAGTAGTTTTGTTTGGTGATCGTTACCAGCATATTGTTCCCCGGAAGCTGCGAAACGATTGGAATTGTAACGGGCATTCCGGTACCGGTTCCTACTCCGATTAACTCATTATTAACTGACAGCGCGATCAGTGAACCGGGATCGGCAGTCACTTCGAAAAAGTCAAGTCCGCTTAAAAGTACCGGCATATGATTCACCGTCAGGTGCTGCGGCATTTCGCTGTATACCGTGCTGAAAGCATCTCCATGATGGTGGAAAAGATAATATGTAATCTGTTTTTCTGAAGGATTTGAAGGCCAGTTGGATTGCTGCAGAAAATACTTCCCTGCAGTATTTCCGAAAGCCGGGAGTATATCCCTTGAGGGGGGGGTGGTACCAAACTGAGGTAAAAAGTTAGGCCACAGATTGTCCATCAAACCCCATACATACGTGTCGTTAACAAAGGAATATGACGTTTCGGAAGCAGCCGTCAGGCTTAATGCACCTTTCTGATGCCTGTGAAAAGCTTCGGTAAAACACTCACCTGCAATATTGAATTTACCGGTCAGGCAGTTGATGGAAAAAACATGGAGAAGGTCGTTGTTATTCAGTCCCGACAGGTTTGAGATTCCGTAACTGGGTTCGCCCCAGCCGGTAGTGGAACCATGGTCGCGGTGCATAATCATGAACGCTCCTGCATTGATGGCATTGTTAATGCTTGTTGCATTGGCATTCCAACCAAAATTGTTCAGGTGGGACGGGGTAGCAGGAATATAGTTTAATCCGTTGGGACCGAATACATTAACTACAATGCTGGTATTTGAATTGGTTGACCAGACAGTTCCGGGTGTTCCGCTGTAAATATTGTTCTGACGCAGTGGTTGTTTGTTCAACTGATATTCCCAGAAACCATTTACCGTTTCCGAGCATATCTGGAACCAGCGTTCAGTTTGCCAGCCCATGGCAGTGATTGGCTTCTCATAATAATTCGGATTGGTTGGCGGATTTCTTTCATAGTTAATAAATTTCATCACCATGCGTTGCAATTCATTGGCATCACGTGCAGTAATACGCGCCTGTGTGATATCAGGCAGGTGATCATTGTTCACATCAACCAAATAGTTGTCGCTGATATAGCCTGAACCGCTGCCACTGGTAATGGTGTTTCCTGAGGTTCCGTAATCGCCAAGGAACAAGATAGCTGCCGGAGCAATATCCCATGTGTTGTAAGCATTTACGATGTAATTTTTCATCTGTGTAAAGTTATTGCCACCCATTTGCGTTGTTGTTACTACCTGGGTGGTAATGCCCTGATTGTTACGAAATACCCGGATTGAATCGGCCCAGGCAAGAAAATCAGGATGATCGGGTACAACGATCAGGTATTCACAGCCTTGCTCACGATTCTGCATAAACGCTTTATGGCGGGCTGCATAATCAACCTGGGGCAACATGGTATAATTAAAGATTGCATCTTCCAGAATAGGATCCCACCAACGGCTGCGCAACATTTCATCACCAAACTGTCCGTTTCCACCTTCAAATTCCACTTCGAGGTCAATATCGCGGTACACGATCAGTTGTTTGCTGACAGGGTTGTACTGATAAGGAGTTATACCCAGCATCACCACATCCACTCCGCGAATGCTTGCAGGTTCAGAAAGCCTGAAAGGATCTGCAGGATAGAATTCATCCTTACCATAAATGCTCATGTCTTTCACATGATGCAGGGGTGAATCATCATCGGCCAGAGGAATCTGTGATGCAGGCAGAAAATCAATGTTTTCGAAAATTTCCCTGCGTACAGCATTGATCTTCAGGGTAGCCATGGCTCCCTGTGGAATAGCAATAAAACGGCCGTTGCCCGGAAGGTCAGGTGCCCCCTCTTCGTTGGGGATGAACGACCCAAACACTTCAATCATTTTCATGGGTGTTCCGTCAACGTCAATATCGTTGAGCACCAAACGCGGGATGGAATGAATTACCCTGACACCAGCCTGATGCTGACGGACAAGGTTAAATCCGTTTTCACCCCAAGCATCGGGGTAATTGAATTCGAGGCGCTGCGCAAAGGCAGGCAACATGAGAAGCAGCGAAAAAAACACTGCCAACCACCTGTAACGTGTTGTCATAAGCTAAAGGATTAAGATGTTAGTAAATAAAATGTTGAATATCAGTAAGATAAACAGTTCTGCAAAAGTACTCAAAAAATCCTTAACAACATACATTCCGGATCGGGAAATTTCATCCTGGTCAGGATGCCAAACCTCAGGGAT
The DNA here is from genome assembly GCA_964419945.1 of uncultured Bacteroidales bacterium. Taxonomy (GTDB): domain Bacteria; phylum Bacteroidota; class Bacteroidia; order Bacteroidales; family JAAYJT01; genus JAAYJT01. The sequence continues at coordinate 30,596 of CAYQRU010000032.1, forward strand.
TGCTTATACTGTTAAAAATCAACTGTTTTATAACGCAGCACCCCGGTAAAAACAAGAAAATGCCTTTAACATGCGTTTATTGCTGAAACCTCAGTACCTTTGCGTCTGAAAAATGTATGTTGTAACAATTAATTTAATCCTTATGAAAAGAACAATTCTGACATTGCTGGCTATGATGACAGCAGGTACTTTGCTGGCACAGGAAGTCCTTCTGCAGAAAGACGATAAAGTGGTAAACCTCGGCATCGGTATTGGTACTACACTTTACACTGGAAGTAGTTATAAACAAATCATCCCCCCATTTTCAGCATCTTTTGAGTTAGGTTATCTGGATAATCTTTTTGATGTGGCTGATTTGAACCTGGGTCTGGGAGCATATTTGGGGCTTACATCAGCAAAATATGAGTATAGCAAAGAATCAGGTTACGAATATTCTTATATAATAGTAGCTGGTAGAGCTATGTTACATTACCCTTTTGTTGATAAACTTGATACTTATACCGGTTTAATGCTCGGAGCAAGAATTGTTTCAAGTCAATCTTATGGATCTCCTACTCCATCAACAAGTGAAAGCGGCGTTGCCTATTCCTGGTTCCTGGGCGGACGGTATTATTTCACCGACAATATCGCCGGAATGGCTGAACTGGGGTACGGAGTTACTTACCTCAACCTTGGCGTTGCTTTCAAATTCTGAGCCCTGACTCAAAATAAAAACCTGCAAACCATCAGGATTGGCCGGTTTTACGTCAGAAACTCCCGGAATCCTGGCTATTCCTCCTGTACTGTATTCGATGGGTGTTCGTTGCGGCTGAACCTGTTTCAAGATTCTCCGGATTGATGATAATTCATTGCTCATCTTCCATTCATTATAGCACATATCTCCTTCATAATCAGATGAATAAATCTACATACGTCGTTGTAGTCATCATTTTCAGGTTGCTGGCAGCCATGTCATTCACTGCGGGAGAACAAGTTGAAACAAATCAGGAAATACTACCAGATAAGCTGCAGGGTGAAGAACTGTTTTCATATCTGAACCACCTCGCGGTCGAAAACCGGAAGGCAGCTCCCGCTTCAAGCCTTATTTATGCAACCAGGGCTTTGGAAGTTGCGATAGAACTCCAGAACGTGAAATTTCAGACTGAAACCCACAACAGCCTGGGAGTGGTTCATTTCTATATGAACGCATCCGGTGACACACTGAACCACTTTTATAAAGCCATTGTGCTGCTGGAACAGGTGAACGACAGCAGTCTTATGGCCAATACACTCAACAACATCGGGAATGTGTATTTCTTATCAGGCTTAAAAGAACTTGTCATCCAGTACTATACAAATTCTCATCAGATAAAGGAAATGACCGGTAACGATAAAAACACAGCGCTTGCGGAATACGCCACAGCCAATGAAAAAGACCGGTTTTTTGTCAGCAAATACAAGCTGCAGCTACCCTCGGAGCATGAATTAAAAACTTTCATCGAAAACGAATTGCTAAAGGACATTGAAGGATAAAAATGAAAGAATATCAATTCATTGCCTGAGTTACAGCATCAAACAACAACTGATGCTGCAAACAGACAATTTCACTAATTTTACCGCCCGTTATCAATTTCCTGCCAGGAACCATGACCGACGTACACGATAAAGAAACCAGGAGCTTTAATATGAGCCGCATCAAAGGCAAGGATACGGAGCCGGAGATGGTACATATCATTAAGTAAAAAGCTATACTTTTACAACTTAACATATTTTAATATATTAGTATTATGGATTCTGTTATCTGCTTGTATTAATTGAAAAGTATACCAGTATTTCAATTGGAGAGTGGTTCACTT